>JAEOSP010000009.1 GCA_016840305.1 Candidatus Hodarchaeota archaeon | reverse complement strand
CCTATAAAACGTGGCGGACCCGTGGGTACTCGATACAAAAATGTAGCGGATATCTCAGATTTTCAAAGAATAGTTTAGGCTATTGGTCGAATATGTATTTATAAAGAATCCCTACCAGGCTAGGGCAACCCCGCAATTATCCCCTAACGTTATGCTAAGCCAATTTTTCACAGCTTGAGGATCTATCAAGTATAGTGTTTGCTATTTTTGTCTTTCGTGTAAACTGAGTGGTGACGAGTATCATACACCCCTAAAAAACATATTCCACTTCAAATAGGTTAGATCTTGGTAAATTTTATGTTACTAAAACAGGCATTGATGTATAATTTAATTACAAAATTACTGTTTAGCTTATGCGCGCGGGGTGAGGGAGCTCACAATTTTTAATAATAAAAAATGGGTTACACGCTTTTGCGTGTTTAAGTTACATTATAGGCATATCCCATAGTTTCTCGCAGCTTGAATTACGTCGAAAATATCTATGTCTCCATCTTGATCGAAGTCACAATATAGCCGGTATTCTGGATCTCCTTCAACAGTGTTGTATGCTGTAGCAATTATAACAATATCGTATATATCTACGCAGCCATTACCATCAAAGTCTCCTTTTAACATTGATATCCAGATAATTCCGTCAGTTTTGCTATGTGCGATAGGTTGTGCTATAGAGTTCGCTAGTTCAGTGCTTTCAAACTCAATGAGGCATTGACAGTTCTCAATGAACTGTAAAGATTCATTTAACATTGCTTTGAATCCAATTGTGAACAATGTGCCTTCACCATCAGCTCCAGTGATTGGTCCAAGCAGAGTTATTGCAAAGGCTACTTTTCCATTTGTGTTGTCAATCTCATCGGTTAGTATCAGAGTGTTTCCATGGTTGCTTAGAAAACTACCTTCGATGACATATTGGGCATCAATGTATGTGGTGTTGAACTTTATGCATATGTCAAATCCATATAGATCGGTTACCTCCAATACGTTTACGGATAAGTTGAATGTTTGACCAGCTTTGTTAGCATGGTATTCAGTGGGTTGAATTGAGATTGTTGTGGATGGCTCTGAAGTTATTTCGTAAAGGAAAACGTTGTCCCACCATGCTGTTCCGCTTCCTGCATTGAAGTCGAAGAGGAACCAAACATTTGAAGCATCATCGGGCATTGGGGGTAAAGTGAAGACTTCGCTTTCAAAGTAGGTCCAATCTTGCGTTCCTGTTACGTATCCAACCTCTTTCACATATCCATCAGCTGGAGTCCACCCATTACTAGCTACATAGTCAAGTGCAATAACAGCCCATCCAACGACATTTTCAGTCTTAATCCAACCTCCCAACCTGTATTGATGGTTTGGCTGAACGATATCGGTCATATCTTGATACAAACGTCCTAGGCTACCTTCATTTGATTCCATACCTTTTGCTGAGTAGAAGCCATATTGTGGATTGGTAGAGTCTGCTACGTAGTTCGCTGTTCCAGAGGATATTGACCAATATTGTAATTCTTGTTCAAAACTAGGATTCCTTACGAGATTTTCTCCAACTACAATCTTCACATGAGCAGGTAGAGTGAGGGGTTGATCATATGTATCCACTGCTTGGCGCATGGAATAATGTGATTGTCGACACCAGTAGAGGTAGTAGGTTCCAGAGTCTGTTGGGATATTGAAACTGAATTGTGTTGTTCTTGTTATCCCAGGGTAGACGCCAGGTATCCCATTGTAGATTGGTATGTAGTAGCCTTCTGGTGCTGGCCAATTAGGGGTCCATGACATTACGAAGAAGGCTTGTTGAATCTCGTTTGGGTTTCCTGAACCTGAATATCGTTGGTATGTACAGTCTCCAGTCAACGTTTGTCCTGGGTTGGTGTAAATTATTTGTCCACTTGATTCGATGTTTAGATTTAGTAGCATACTTGTTTCATCGAGTTGAGGATCTGTGGGAACCCAATGTTTTGCGCCTGATGGTGTTGAGTAAAGTTCTGTCTCTGCAATTGCGATTGGCTGAGTTCCTAAGGCTAATAAGGTCAGTGTCAAGATGAAGATTATCGAGGTTTTTTTCCTTTTCATTTTTTTCACCTCAGAAGTTGTCTTATTCGTGGAGAAGGATAACCTCTGCAATGAATTGCTAACTTGGTTAACTATGTTACATTGGCTCATTATTCATCTAGAAACTTTGAAATACTATTAAAGCTGTATTTTAAACATGAAAGAGGTTGGCTTGTTTGCAGGTTAACGAGAGAACAGTAGGAGTTAAAATCACATCGATACTTGGGGTGACAGCACCTTTTGTGCAAGGTGGGTCGCTTAGGTTAACTATCCCGAAACGTATGGTGAAGAAGTATAATTTGAAACAGAAAGTTTCGCAAGAGTATTTCGGATATATTTTTGTAGAAACTAACAAGGGGGTACTTCTAGTATCTTTGGACAAAGTGGCTAATCCTCCAAATGTTAAAAATGCTTTGGGATTTGTGGATTTGTCAAACCTCAGTAAAAAGGATCTTAAAGTAATTTTTGAAGAATCTGAAAATGAAGAAAAGTAAATGCGTGCGCGAATCATTGACAGGAGTATTTTCTGAACTCTTTTGGGATAATTTATGAATCAGGATGTTCATGCATCCAAAAATAAAGTTGCTTCGAGCGAATCATATTTTATAATGGTACTGATCATTGTTACGTTGGGAATGTTATATCTATCGTTATTTCATCCCCAGATACCTTTATTTTCACAATATTATTTTGATCCGAATGTTTACGTTTTTGTGTTGATTTTCCTTTTTATAGCAATTCCTCTATCTCTAGTTGTAGTCTCTCACTTAGTTTCGTATATTAAGATTCGATCAATGAAGCCTTTGTCAAGCTTAGAATGTTCAGATTTTGCTGGAGTTCTATCTGAAGCGTGTGAGTCTCTCAATATTAAGGTAAGCCCAAGGCTACGGATCACTGATAGTGAAAATCCTGATTGTTTCATTTATCGATCTATTGGAAAGCAAGCTGTGATAGTTGTAACAACGGGCATTTTAGATCTTCTGGATAGAGATGAATTAATGGCAGTTTTTATTCACGAGCTTAGTCATTTAAAAAGTAAGGATATTACATTCATGATTTTTGGTTTAACCTCAGCTAAAATTTTTATATATCCACTCTTCTTGGCTGGTTTATTCATTTATATTAGTCTGATCCAAAATCTTGTCTTAAAAACTGATGTAATTAGAACATTTTCTGGCTATATTAGCCTTATTTACCCATTAGTAGCTTATTTTTTATTATCCTTTGTTTTTCCACTGTTAATCATCAGATATATCTACAAGCAGAGAGAGTTAATTGCTGATGCGATAACGTACACTACACTTCAAAATAAAGCAGTGTTAATCTCATCAATTAAGAAAATTTCCCATAAATTAATAGTGTTTTCGATTTTAGAGAAAAAGATTTTCAACGTGCAAGAATCAATATGCAAACGTTTTATAAAAAAGCTTTTGACAATTAATCGTTTTTTTCAACCACACCCTGAATTATCTGCGAGGTTTCAGGCAGTAAATACAGAAAAATTAGTTCGTCATAAAGGAAAGACATTTATTCCTTCATTAAGAACTGCGTCTGTAATTGGCATTGGTACATTGTATCTTTTTCTTGTGATGCTCGTGCTGTTTCAGTTTTTTGCAGTTCCAATTCCAACGTTTTTAAACACGAGAGCCCATAAACCCCCTTCTTCGATTTATTCTATAATTTATTTTTCCGGAGCCCCTTTTTACATTGAGAATATAGTAGATTCATCATATGATCTTGTGATGTGCTTAGTATTCTCTTCTGCAGTTTTCATTAGTTTTGGATATTATTCTATTTTCAGAAATTCTGATATATCAACAATACGCTCTCGAGACTACATAAAACTGCTTACTAAAATATTCTTATCATCTCTATTGTATTCAGCATTGATATTTTTTATGAAATGGGATTATGTCTTTGGTGCAGCAACTTACTTACCGTCCTGGGGAATGGCGCACGAATTTTTACTAACATGGGTTGCACGTGTGCTTATCTATTTGAGTCCATTTTCAACTATAGGTATGTCGCTTTTTCTGACTTGTTTTCTATCTTTTTTCCTAACGTTAGTGTCTTTCTTCTTAGTTCTAGCATTTATATTGATAGAGAAAGGGTTGAAAACTTTTAAATATCGACAGAGATCATTCCGATCTTCATTAAGAATAAGACTACGCGAATCTAAAAAAGGGAATTGGTTTACAATTTACTTTTTAGGTTCACTAATTTGTTTTGGGTTTCTAGCTAGTAACTTTTGGCCGGAACAGATACCTAAATATCCTAGGTTAATAGGGACTGGAGGAGGTATTGTCTATCCAGGGGTGGAATATTTCTTTGAATCATCAGACAGCTACAGTTCATTGAACTTCATCGATCCCTTAGGAGATTCAGATTTTGATCTAACAGCTAGGGTAGGTTGGATTAGGATAATAGCTAGGTTAGCTACATTGAGTAGCCATGAAGATGGTGTTCTAAATGCTCCACGATTAATGCAATCAGAAGTTGAAGGTAGTTTTTCAGCAGAAACTATGATAGAAGCCACATTCAATAATGGTGATGAAGCAGGTATCATCGTATGGTTAAATTCCGAGAAATATGTAACTCTCATAAGAACATGTACTGAATCTACTCACCAGATCGTACTAAAAGCTAGTAGGGGCTCGCGCCCCTTAGTTGTCCCTTTAAGTGAAAGTCATGGGCAGATTTATTTAGAATTAGTTTATTCCGGAGATAAAGTCAAGGGATATTATAGTTATGATCGTGAACATTGGCAGGTCGTTTCAGATTTTGCACTTATCAAGGATTATATAGAGTTCGAAATCGAAAACAATGTTGATGTAGGCCTATATGTTTCAACTAAAAATCAATTTGGCGTTTTTTCCGCTGATTTCGATGATTTTAAAATTCACTAATACGCGTAAACGTTATGAAAGGCAACCTGTTATTCCTTTCCTAATAAATGACCCTTATTATTAGGTTGAGCGCGCACGCATATCCCCACGAGTATGCTAACTTTCATTTACCTCTCCCGTCTCTAGGTGTATGGTTTACAATACTCATTAAATACGAACTGCTCACAGTGTCTCAGTGCTTGCGGTTCATCGCCCTATCTTGGTGAATGTGATAATAAAGCCCCTTTGTTTGGCCTTTCCCTTCACGCATATGCACGCCATGAACTGCGCGTGCGAATTTAGATCCAAAATTTTTGTAAAGCCCTTAATGTGCGCTAGGGGTCCAGTAGGTTTGCATTATAGAAATATATTCATGAGCGACTCTATGAGCTTCTCTTTTCGTTCATAATGTTGCTCCTCGAAGAGAGTAACTAGCTTGTTTATCAATTGCCTATATGACCATGAGTATTGGTTCAGGATCCATTCCATGAAGCCATGACGCACAAGTCCAAGCGCATTGATTGGATTATTAGAGTAGATGAATATGGTGTCTCCAATGACTTGTTCAGCTAGCTGCTTTCCATTATTGAATTGGACTTCTCTTGGGAGCCATTGTAGCTTGACTTCGTGACCAATGTTTGTGATCTGTTGAAGGCGCTGAAGCTCTTTAACTAACCTTTGATTTTGGGTCTTGAACCAACTAGCTCCAGTCTTGACAGGAGGAATCTGCGTGTCTTCGGTTTTATGATCCTTGCTTTTAGATGAGCTGGAGCTGTTTGTCTTCATGGTTTATCAACGATTCCTCTGACTCGTCTTCAGTTGGTGTTCAAGCTCGTCCATCCTCTGGAGGTGTCCTATGATGGTTTCGTTTTTGATGGCTGCATGAATATCCTTTTCTGTAATTTCAGATTGCCTTTGTTCCTCTGCGAGATATCCCGCTGTGAGGAGTATTGTGAACCCTAATCGGATATCTTCAGTTTCAGAAGCGACCTTTGTTACTTCCTCTAATAGCTTTTCTTTGATGGTGTTAGGATGGAAGGCTATTGTTATCCGATCTTTGAGGATGCGCTTTGCTTCTCCAGCTGTATATGGTTCGAGTATCATGAGTTTAGGTTGGAGGGTACTGAGGGCTTGTTGTGGGATTGCTGTGACATTTCTAAGTCTGTTGCTTATGAGGATGAGTGCTGTTCGTGGTTGACGGTTCAAGTAGTAGACAAGGGGATCCTTCAGTTTGAGGAGTAGGCTGTCAACCTCATCTAGGCAAATGATGATGGCTGTCTTCTGCAGAGTTTTCTCGAAGACCTGTTTCAACCGGAACATCTGCCAACCACAAGCTGGGACATTATGGTGAAAATTGGTAGACATATTAAGACTTGAGCGGTAAAGAAGACAGGGACATGGGAACTCGTTATAAATTTGTAGCGGGTCCTTACATTATTCATGCATTTTGAGAAGGAGATGCTT
>JAEOSP010000675.1 GCA_016840305.1 Candidatus Hodarchaeota archaeon | reverse complement strand
GTTCCAGGGAAAGCATTCTACCCCATTAAAGGGTATTCAATCAATGATGGTGATTCTCAACTCCATGGTAACCGAATTAAAACAAATGGTATGAGGATTAGTTTTTCGTTCGCAAAACCACAACTGATTGCAGAGGGAATGGAAATTCTTGGAAAACTTCTGCAAAAAGAAACCTAATAATAATTTTGGAGTCCAACGTGATTCGACTGGTATAATCAAGTAAATTTTCCGGGATTGATATACCACGTGTAACCTGGAAAGGAAGCTCCCTTATTCTGTCGTTGATATATTTCAGATATCTTGTGGATACCTGTAAGGACACCAAGATCCATCCAATTCCATGAAACTTCCTGGGTATTCTTTCCTTGAGCAAAACGACCATAATTATGTGCTAGCATCAGCTCCATACTACGGATTTGCATTCGGAGCTTTTTATTTGAAGGATCTGTTTTCAATAAGGATTCATTTTCAAATAATAACTTGTTATTATTAATTGAAATATCCTGTATATGATTTCTCATCGACTCCAATGCATTAGTTATTTCTAGGAGGGTGTTTCCAACATTAAACTCCTTAAAGATTTTGAAAAGTTCTTGATTGAATACTGGTGAATTATTATCAGCAGCGGATTTTTCTCCCCATGGTGTATTATAATAAATTCTATTTGACCTTATTAAAATTGGGGGTTCTACACCTAATCTCTTCATAGCAGGAATCACCGCAGAATAATATTTAGTTTCTCCTCCTCCACCTATATGAACAAGCAACGGAAACGTAATATTATTCACCATTGCTCTTGAATCTGATCTAGGAGTTATGTTTTTTTCAATTTCGCTAAGATCTGGATGTTCTGGATGATAGGAAAATGAAAATTTTTCTCTACATTGAGGACATTCACCCTCAATGGTTCCAGGGGTTGAAATATGTAGTTCTACTCTTGTTTTAGTAAGACAACTTAAGCATTCCAAGAAAAATGGCACATAGGTACTCTCACGATAGGGAAGACCAGTTGAAATTCCTTTTTCAGATAAGAAATGATAAGTTGAATTCAAAGTATCAATATATTTACTTCGATTCTTTTCAACAAGTAAAAATTCAAATGCAGGGCGAATCAATTCTCTGAATTTTATAATACTCGAAGATATGAGAAAAATCTCTGATTTATTACGTAAATTAAAGAGTTTACTCCATATTTTTTGAGTCCAAGCTGAAAAATCATCTGTGGCAAAAGTACTATCCTCTATAAGATCAAAACAGCTGGAAAATCTTTCTAATAACAAATTTCGATTTTGAGGTGAAACTTTGGCGTATTTCATTAATAATCGAAGATTTTCTTGAATTTTCTCTTTGCTTTCCTCCAACCATTTTTCTGAAGGAATGGGAACACGATGAATAGGTGTTCCATCAGGAACTTCCCATGATTGAGGGGTGATTAAAAGACCCGAGGGGGAGTTTGGTTGGGGAAATCGTGTCACAGTTAACTCATTTTGGATCGAATCATGATCTCCAATATAGAAAAGAGTCCCAATTCCTGAATTTCGGCCCAGCCACTCAGCTAAAGATACTTTATTAATCAGAAAGGAAGATCCACCAAAGATCAACGGTTGATGACCAACATCCAAGAAACCAGAGTTAATTTTTTCTAATGTTTCCTTGACACTCGTTGTGAGTGTTCCTAATGCCCGATGGTGGCTGTACGCAATTTTTCGGAGCTCCTCTATGTTCTCCTGATATCGTTTCAAATCAATTGAGTCTTGATTCCTAGCTACTTTTTTCTTCAATTGATCAAAAGATGACGGGATATCACCCCAAAACTGTTCACTAAGATCATTCGGGTGACCAGTCGCAGCTAAACGATATAAATCTAAGAGTGTATTAAATTTAAATTCCAAAGTAATCATTCTCGCCTGATAATTAACGAACTAAATCAGGTTGGGTTAATAAGAGTTAACTTTTTCAAATTACTTCTGCTAAAAAACTGTTAAATCGCCTTACCCAGTGGAAAATCCCCAGATACATTAAAAATCCAATGAGATTCTTCTTTAAAAAAATGGGGTTTCAAAATTCTTTTATACCGAATTACTATTATTATATATAACTGAAAATTATCAAGAAAATTCCATCTGTAGTTCTTCTTAGAAAACATTCTGTACGTTATAAATTGAAATCATTTGGAGAGATTTATGGTTGAAGCTTTTTACACTTTATAATAATAAGAAACGAGCAATATCCCCTGTTATTGCAGTCATTTTATTAATAGGTTTAGCAGTTGCAGCTAGCGCTGCTATTTTCCTTGTAGTTATGCCTTTATTCGCGCCTACAAGTAGTCTTGACTTTAATGAGGCCTACGTCGTTTATGATGATGCGTTGACAAAAGCATTAGAAGATGGTAATGGCCACGGGGTTGGTACCATGACCTTATCAAATTCAGGGACTGGAGCTGTAAGTCTTGTATCATATGAAGTGTACTACTCGATTCTCGCAACTGGTCCTTGGACCAAAATCAGCGATTCTTCTAACGTAGATGAGATATCAAATAGCAATCCATACGTTTTAGAACCTCTAACCACATTCGAATCAATTAGTATAAGATTTCCTTTACCAGAATTAAACGATGATTCAGATATTTACTATCGTCTTGTAGTAGAAACAAGTAGTGGAAGTACTGTTGATTCTACTAAATTTCCTGATATCATTGATGAAGATGATCTGAAACTATCCGCTGATAGACCCACTATCTCAACCACTACTTTAGGTCCAATTCGTAGAACCCATACTGTCTCTCCCGGTTCTGTAGATGATAATTCTGAAATTAAACAAGTTGTATTTGATGTTCTTCCTCGTGGAGGTGGAGCATCAAAATTTCCACCAGTTGCGATTACTGAAAGTTTTTGGAGATGGAACTGGAACACAAGAACTAACTCTAGTCTCCTAGGTGATCCGACATTCGGACTTCCTAATGGGGATTATTCAATGAATATAACTGTTTATGACTATGCAGGTTTAGCAGCTTCAATCCCTTCATTAATTGATGTTACAATTGATAACGATTATATAAAACCCAATATTGAAAGCGTGTCTGGATCCAGCAATGATGGTGGCGAGGGAATGGCGGAAGTAGGTACATCTTATTCTATTCAAGCAGATATAACCGATAGTGGATCCGCAGTCTCTAAAGTAACAGCAGCTTATATCCATTATAAATTAGATGATCCGGCTCTTACTACTTACGTTGTTGCTGCAATGACAAAGAGTACTGGCAATACTTGGATAGGAAATATTCCTGCAGCTTTTGTTGATAGTGAAGCATTAGATAAAAAACTAGTCTACAATATTTCAGCAGTGGATGATGATGCTAACGTGAATGGTACTAATAATGTCTTTGCTGACGTAAATGACACTACTACACCTGATTTTACATCTCACACTCCTGTAACTGCAGCAATAGAACAGGAATCAATAGCTATTTCAGCTACGGTTATAGATAGAGACGATGTTGCCACAGTATCTCTTGTCTGGCGAAAACGAAATGATACGGGATTATATGCTCAGTATGGTCCTTGGAAAGTGTCAGTCAATGTTACTGGGACTGGAAACATCTGGAACTTTGAAATTCCTAATCTAAATTCGACCTTGGATGGTATAGAGTATTACCTAAATGCTACTGATCCAACAGGAAATATTGCTTTTGATGGAACATTCAACTCTCCCTATCGTATAATAATCCCTGATTCATTGAGCCCTGAAATTGCTATTCGTACTCCAACTCCTATACCAACTCAACACAATGAAGGTGAACCACTAACAGTTTCAGTATACGTTTCAGATCATGATTTGACATTCAGTAGAACTGGTGATACAACAGGTTTAGTCGAGCTAGGATATAGAAAATACCCTGATAGTTATTCTTATGTTAATATGTCACACATTCTTGGTGATTCTTCCACTGGTGCTCTTGGTATTTGGGAAGGTGTTATTCCTATGGGCGTTTTCACTTCACTTTTTCCAAGGGTAGATTTCCATATAAAAGCCACAGATGCTTCAAGTAATGAAAAAATCACAACTGACTATAGTATCGCAGTACTTCCTGGAGGCACGCCGATTCTGGAATATATTCCCAATACAGCAAGTATCACAGGACCATCAGAATCCATTTTAAGTTTTGATGTCAAAAATACTGCTAGTGATGTTCTTGCGACAGCTACTATCACAGATATCCAAGTTGATCTTTACAATAGAAGTAAACTAATAAAAAGTGGACTGCCATTCATTACTCAAATCAATGCCTCCACAAATGAAGTATGGAGTAATACCAGTACTTTTGAAGGTGCTAATGCAACTAAATTAAGTTTGGATTCAACTTTCAATATCGCTAAGGGTGTTAAGTATACTATGAAGATTATCTATGCTAATAGTTCAGGTGGCTATTATAATCTTAAATCTTTCAAAGTAAATGTCACTCTCTTCTATAATTATTCCTCATCTGGTCCTCAAGTAGGTGATTCAAACCTTCTATTCAGAACACCACTTGCAGAGCCTGATTACACAACACATTCGAATCCTACTCTAAGAAACAGCAGGTATTATATCAATGCATGGATGTTCTCCCCTCTCTATCCTTATGGTGGAAACTGGGGTTGGCAGACTGAATCCTTCGCTCCATGGACCTCTTCAGATTACACAAGAGCAGAAATTGCAGGAGGTTTATTCTTCCCCTATACTTCACTTGGAGCTCCAACTGGTGATCCTGCATCTCACACATCATCAACAGGCAATGATGAATGGGTAGCACAATCCTTTGGAGATGGATATCGAATAAATCTCGATACTGTTGTTGGTGGTACAAATGACCATTATTTATGGTTATATGCCGTTGTAGTATTACCTCCCTCCTATGCTACTGACACTGTTCAATTGCCTGTTTATATGGGTTCAGACGATGAAGCTATCCTTCTGATAAATGGTGACCTTGTCGCTCAACGCACTACTCCAAGAGGTTTTAGTGAATCTGGAACGACAAACTTTTCAGCAACCCTCAAAGGAAATGAACAGAATAACTACATATTGTTTGGTGTCCATGAGGATGGTGGTTCTTACTCTGGTAGTGTCGGAATAGATACAGCTTCACCTTTCACCATCAAAATCTATGACCAAGGACCTCCTATAGCTCCAATCAGGGCCTCAATCAAACCAGTTCCAGAACCAACATCTCAAATATCTGATGTTAATGAACAGAACATAGGTACACTCTTATTTAAGAAAGAAATCCATACAATTCCTCTTCTTAATCGCATAATAGAAATTTCAGGATATTGTCCTATCTAATTTAAATATCTCCGTTGGGCAATATCACTCCCCTCTTTTTCTTTAAATATTCATAATTGAGTTTTTTAATGAGATCTTTAGGATTATTTTTACTATCCTGGAGGAACTCAATGACAGCTACCAAACAATCTAGCGATTTAGCAATAGTTGGAGCTGGTCCAGCTGGTTTACTAGCTGGTTTTGAAACAAATCCTTTCGAAAACGATTTAGATGTTAATATTTTTACTAAGAACAATATAATTGGCCATCCACCACACTGTTCAGGTCTAATTTCCTATAAAGGATTACAGAAGCTCAATGTGAATATGCAAGATCTTAAACGACGTGTTGGTTACAATTCGATTCAACGAGCAAAATTTGTAAGCCCTAATAACTATTTTTTTGAAATTGATCGTGGTTCCAATGCGATGATTGCGATAAACAGAACTGAACTTGATCAGTACCTAGCATCGCAAACTATTGAAAGAGGATGTAATCTCCATAATAATCATAGAGTGAAGCAAATTAAATATAAAAAAGACATGTGGTCTCTTTCAATTAAGAATAATGAAAAAACTATTATTCATAAATCAAGAATTCTAATCAACGCGGAGGGAGTACATACCCACCTCGCAAGATCTATTGGTTTTCCTGTTCCGAACAAAAAATGGCTTTTTCCAGCATTTCAAGCAGATTTAGATAATATAAAGGATCTTGATGTTAATTGTAGCGAATTATACTTTGGTCAGATGTACGCTCCTGGATTTTTTGGTTGGGTTATACCATTAAATGAGGAATCAGCAAAGGTTGGAGTAGCAATCGGCCCATGGACAAATGGTAAAACACGTCAGTTTTTCTACCACTTTCTAAACAAACATCCTTATCTAAAGAAACGTTTTAGAGAGAATAATATTACTAGAACCTACGGAGGAATAGTTCCTGCATCTGGAACCATCTCTTGTACGTACAATCACAATTATATGGTTGTTGGAGATGCTGCTGGTCAAACAAAAGCAACAACAGGAGGGGGTGTTAATATAGGGGGATTTTGTGGCCGATTAGCTGGAAAATATGCAAAGCGAATCCTCAATAACAAATTAGATTCAGATGTGGGTTGTAAAGAATACCAGCGACAATGGAAAGCCCATTTCGAACCTGATCTCAGTTTGATGAAATTTTTTAGAAGAACAATTTCGTTTCTCCCAGATAGGGATATAGATGAGATATTCAAAGTAGCACAGGATATAGATTTAGGTAAAGGTTTGGAAACAAGCTCAATTGATTTGCATGGAGTTGAACTCCTCCATTACTCCCTTAAACCTAATGTTTTATTAAGAGGAGGAAAAATTGTGCCTCAATTGTTGGGTAGTTTCCTTAAAGGTTTTTTAATCTAGGAGTAAAAGTATTCTTATTTATTCAGGACTGTGTTAGCTTTTCATTAATCTGTTTAATGGCATTGCGCACATTTTCAGACTCCTCACGAATTTTTGTTACACCTGCGTATAACTGATCTGAATTCATTTGATATTCTTTTAAAAAATTAACGAGGGAATTGAAAAAAGTCTGGGTATTTTGTAAGTGTTCAATTCCAGCCTCTGCAGTCTTAAATTCCCCTTCGCTAATCTTCTTTTCTGTCGAAGTAACAATGATACCCATAATTGTTGTTATTCCCTTTGCAATACTTTGTACCTCTGGATTTGTAGCTGCTTCAAGTGGTGAAATTGATTCTCTCAATTGATCATGCAGGTTCTTAAGTTGTGTTATCAATTTTGTTCCTTTTTTCTCCGATCGAATTGGAAAAATTGCCATTCCAAGTGATAATGAGTTTTTATTTCCTAAAATATCTGTATAGTCGACTGAAACAGGAATTTCGATAAGCGTTTCCTCTTTTCCTTCACCCAGGGGACATATAAGTATGAATTCAGCTTCAGAATTCATTGATGGGTCAAGTGTATCAATTGTAATTGTATTCTGTCCAGACACAATTGTAAGATTTGTGGGTATATGAATGGAAGCAGTTACGCTAGTAGCCGATCCTTCTCCAATATTTTCGAACTTAACTTCGAATGAAAATTCTTCTCCGAAGATTAAATCGTTTCCATATTTGAATTTCGCTTTAATTGAAGGAAATTTGGTTGTTTCCATCAAAAAATGTCTAGTGACATCAATTGCTCTTTTAATACCGTCAACAAACATTGATGCAGGTTTTGTGTTCATAAGATATTGTTCTGTATAATCTGATGCTTGTTGAAGTAAGCTAGGATTGGGATTTGTAGAACTAATTGCACCAGCTAAATTATATGGAATATATAGGCAAGCAGTTGCTGCTTGGTTTGCGGAGAAATCATGTGCTTTGATAAAATCATCTAAATGATCATTTATATTCCAGTCTCCAGTAATAATTCGTAAGAGCGAAGAAATTGTCATACACGCTGCTCCCCCTAAAATATCGTCCCATGATATATGCTCTTCTGAAGCTTTTGCTAAGGCTTCGGCTGATGATCTCAACCACTGATTTTCTAATTCGGAATTGTTCATAAAGTTCTTAATTACTTGCGATCCAGAGAAAAATTGATAAGCGGAATTTTTATATTGACTCCTCTCCAGAAGCTCTTGTGCGTAGGTTTGAATCAACCCAATTGTGCCTTCTGCCGCTTTTACTCTTTGAATGGGATCTTGAATCGTGTTCAAAGATGCTAGGGCGGATTGAACGTCATTTGCACTTGTAGATTTACTCAAACGCTCAAAAAGTTCATTTACGAAAGACATCTCGATTATACTCCTCAAATTTGATATTTCGATTATTTATTTTAGACAAAAATTCTATATAAATATAAATAATTCTTGTAAAGATTTGCAGCTGAAATTGATGAGAAACATTATATTAATCCTTCTAAATTTCGTAAGCAAGTTTTTTTTGAAAAAAATTGATAGTTACTCCTAAAATTTGGCATTCTTAGATAAATTTTGCTTAAATTCGAATTGGATTTTAAACTATTTACTGAAACTTCCATGAAAACAATATTTCTTGTTGATATTCATATTCTAACTATGTTACCAAATTTTTTTGTAAAATATCATTAAGAAATATCACTTGATCTTATCCTCATTGATATTTCATGTTATTGACAATTTACACTATTTTAATGTTTTTTAATGGATATCTATAGTTTTTAGTAATATAGGATATACAATAGATAGCACAGCTTTAAAAGAAGCCCACCATTTTAATGTTACTTGATAGAAAACAAAGTTCTATCATATTTCATTTATTCCATGACCACGTTTCAATTCACTCTGCAAGAATTTATGAAGAAGCGAAAATACTCGGAGGTTTTGCCTTGGTTTTTTTCCTTGGTCAAAAAGAAGTTGAAATTGAAGATATACTGAAAAAAGATCCTGCAGCCAAAAAAGCCTACAAAGAAATACTAAACGGCTTAGAAAATGCTCTAATGTTATATATCTACGACTCGGGTCCTTATCCCCCTGATGAAGGGGTTCAAATCCTCCCTTTTGCAGATTTAGCTCATTGGGCAGAGCAAGACTGGAATAAACTTTATCCTAAATTTGAAAAGAAGAGATGGATAGTAATATTTGTTGCTCGTGGAGGATTTCAGCTAATAGATCTAATTGAAAATAAGATTGATGATTTTGTTTGGACATACTTCAAACCGAAAAATGAGGAACGCGATTTTGAAGATGAAAGCATTTTTGAAGAATATCGTGATCCTGCTTTCGAAGAGAAGTTCGCAGATTTCATGGATGAGAATGTGTCAATCCTGTTTGTTGATGATATAGTTTCTACGGGAGAGAACTTGGAATCTGCTTTTGATTATGCTATGGAGGTAGCGGAGGAGTATAATCTAGAAATAGGTGATGTAGTAACAATCGCTCTGATATCTCGGGTGAGGAATCTAGGTACTATTCCCATTTATGGTGTACAAACAGATATTCAAATTGATCTAAGATGTTCATGGGGCAATGACCTACCTGAACGTATTGACGCACATGATTTTACCGAAAGTAAAGAATATGTTGACGACCATTAGAAACTCATTAAAAGGGGATCTTTAGGTAAAATAGAATAATCATCATTGCTCTGAAAAATTAGTTTTTTAAATGAGAAGAACTTGAATAAATTGAAACGTATTGATATAGATGGATTAGCAGCTTATTAATTAAATGAGCATACGAAACAAGGAAATGACGCGAAATGAGCATTGATAAAGTATATATTGAAGCCGCTATAGAAACATTAGATTTATGCTACCAATTGATAAATTACTTACATGAAAATCAGCAAACAGAGAAAATATCAGAATATGTTTCTCAAATACAGACAAAAGCTGATGCTCGGATTTCTTCCAGCTTAGGGAAACGTCTAGGAATTCAAATCCCAGTCGATCAGGAAGGAAAGCCGACTAAGTATTGGGAAGGGGTACGTGATACTGCAAAGCTAGCACAAAAACAATGGGTAACTACACAAGATCTTCAAAAATTTTTACACTTTCTTACCTCAACTAAAGCCAATCTTGCTAAAAGAATAGGTATTGTAGATAGTTCAGCAAATCCCTTAGAAGACTTCATTGAAGAAGCACCAGTTCAAGACATACCTAAAGTAGCTGAACCCGTTAATCCACTTGAGGAAATGCTTGTAAGTGATCCTCAACCCCAACCGATAGTGCAAGAACCATCAATCCCAGAACTAACTCCAGTTGCACCCACGCCTACACCAGTTGCACCAACACCTAAACCCGTTCCACCTCAACCAAAACCGATTGTACAAGAACCATCAATCCCAGATCTGACCCCTGTTGCACCAACACCAGAACCTGCTTCTTTTAGTGTATCAACTCCACAACCTTCGGAGAAGCTATCAGCTTTAGATGAAGCTCTAAAATCCAGTGGACTTGAACCAACTCCCCCAACACCCTCACTTAGTGATATGCTTATTGAAAAGGATGAAAGTGGAGATAAAGAAGATGATGATGATATGCTCTCTCTTTCTTTACGAGAAGCACTGAAAATTCTTCGCGACGAAGATGAAGATTAGCAGTGATAATAGATGAGCTCAAAAGATATATTATTAACTTGCATTTGGACAGTAGACGATTTTGTAGTTGTCGACAATAAGACGATTCCTGCACAGGACGAAGCGATTCTTAGAATTTCTGAAAGTGAATCAAAAATTTCTGTTCAAATCCCTAAAGGTTTATCACTTATCAATAAGAAGATAATTGAACGTCGTGTTCAATCTATCGCGAAAAGTGGTTTTGCAATTCCAAATTCAAGTTTACGAATAGGAGGGGGATTTGAAATTGCTGTATCTAAACATGAGGAGATTCCTACTGTTCTTTTACAGGAGGGCCATAAGTATTCCTACGATGAATTCTCCCCCCCGAAAGAAGTAACAACGGTCGTGGAAAAAACAACTATGGTTTCAGAGCAAGAATATATTCCCTCATTTTTAAAACACGAATCCAGAGAATCCGATCTTCCAAAGAAACTTGTAAGGGAAGAAGAAAAACCTCCACTAGAAATTATTAGAGAGAGTGAAGAAACAACGGTAGATGATATTCAAAAGAAGGAAGTTGAACTACCACCGCAAGGGATCTCCGAAATTCTCGCTGGTAGATTTATAATTGCTCTGAGTGAGTATGGAGATATATCCTTTAGCAGAAATGATTCATCTTATTCTGTAGAGTTTTCACAAGGCAAGTTAGAATTTAATATTGTGAATGGAAAGGTAGTAATTCTTCAAACTGAACGGATATCCAAGGCTGATAAAATCATTCAAGTGGCAATGGAAACTGCTATGAAAGAAACGTGAGAAAAGTCCTTCTTCTTTTTCACTACTCTAGATCTGAAGGAAGTATTTCTTTACTCCTGGTTGTATAAGTTATTATTTCTTGGGTAAATAGCTCAACAAGATTCTCGTTAGTAGTTATTACCCCAACTAGTTCCTCCGCTTCGGGATTTTTAGGTTCTGGGCAAATTAACAGTTCTTCCGCGTCTCTTATACACCCCCAAAACTCGATTCCATCCAGCTGTTTTAAGCGAAGATTTGACGATGCCGTTACTTTTTTTAGAGTTGTTTTGGGTACCTTCCTGAAATCTCCAATTATTGTTACACGTGCTTTGAAAGGGAGTTTAGAAGCAACTCTTAATGTTTGTAACTCCGGACGGGGCATTAAAACAGTTAAAGAGGATTTGGTTCTCATAGTTAAATCACGAAGCAGCATAATAATGACTGATTCACCTATTATTAGATCACTATCTAGTAAGGATGGATCTATATCTGTGATGTCCACTGAACTCATTGCACTAATTACTTTACTCAGCTTTTGTTTCATTTGTTTGATAGAGTAAATCAAGGCTGAAATTTCGCGTTCCATCTGTGCTTCAGTACTTTCTAAGTAAGTACTGATGATATCATGTGTTTCATTCAGATTGGAATTATATATTTCTAATTGGGTTTCTGCAAAATTCTTAGTAAAAGATTTTATACCTAAGAAATATGCTTCAAGGGTCGATTCAAGATCTAAAACCTTTTTTAAGGTGTTATTTATATCAATATTAACCTTAGAACTAACCTCGTCAACCATTGTTATCATTTGGTTTAATTCATTATCATAGATATCCTCAGATTTCTTAGATTTAAATATTATACTGATTTCATCTTTTAGGTCATCAATTGATCTCTTAATTAAGTTTAATAGCAATTCAAAAGATCCGTTTGTTGTTGTTTCGATATCTTGATTCATCTCTTTTAATATATGAGCCATATCGGTTCTTAATTTGGTCATTAGTTCAGAGACTCTATTATTAGCTGTTATTATAGTTTCATTAGAAAATTTTGTAAGATTTTGGTCAACTTGCTTCTCAATAGAGTTTAATCGCTCTTTAATTACTTTTCTTCCATCTTCAAAAACATTATTTGTTTCTTTGAGACCGTGATCAGTTGCATGTACTAGATTACTTTCTATCTCATCCAAATGATTGTTTAATATGCTTACTTTGTTTAAATTATCTTTTGTTGGTTTTATTAAGGTGGAAATTTGATTTTTATCAGTTTCCATTGATTTTAAGAGCCCTAAAAATTCATCTTTACCTCTAAACATTTTTCGGCTCTGTATTTCAGTGATTGCCGATTGGATTGAAATATCCATATTCGTGATCCGTTGACTTAATATATCTAAGGTATTTTCAAATGAAGTCTGAACTTCTTCATACCCAATTTTTATCTCATTAAATCTTGGATGACTTGCATTTGCACCGTTCTTAATTTTATCAAGTTTAGCCTTCGTTTCAAAGAAAATTTCTTCATTTTTTTCGCGATCATTGTTAATCTTTAACTTAAATTCACTCAAATACTCTCTAATCTGTGATCCATGCTTTTTAATTTCTTGACCAAACTTTTCGTCAATTTCTCTTATATTCTGATCCTTAAGGACATTAATGTCATCAATTTTTTTTGAGATTTTTGAATTAACCTGGTTCAGTTCTTCTTTTAATTCAGGTGCCCGTTTCATAAATTCTGTAGGGATATGATCAATTTTTTCATCGTTCTTTTCATTAATTAAAAAATACAAATCAGAAGCTTGTTGAATAATTTGCTTAATTTGATCCTTGATCTTTTGAAAATCAGATTGAAGCTCCTCTTTCGTAAGTTTAAGAGATGCCTGTTGTTTTGATGATAATGAAGAAGAACTTTCCGCTATTGGTTTTAAGCTCTCAGAAAAGTCCGATTCCAAGCTAACGGTGTGAGTTTGAAATTTCTCACTTGTTTTCGAAAATTTCTCTTGAATTGCTTCTTTCATATTTATGAATGAACTTTTAGAGTCTTTTCTTATGTTGAATAATGTTATCGGGTCATAAGAAAGAAGGAAAGCTTTTAAGAAGGGTTGTAATGCAATATATCTGCCAATTTTTCCAGGAATACGTTTTGCAAGATTACTACCAACGAGAACATTTAGTGCTTCTTGTGTTTGAATAAAATCTAAGCCAGAGACCAGACTCAATTGACCTAATGTAGCCATACCAAGTGATAGTAAATTTAAATAAACGATTCCTTGTTCATCATCTGCTAGTCCTAGTATGTCAATAATTTCTTTTAATTCTTCTGATGAAGCTTTCAACCCAACCATTATTATTACCTGTTATTGTTAATACCTAGATTTTTATGTTATAAAGTTTAAAAAAATACCATAACTCTTCAAAAAATACCATAACTCTTCAGTTTTTGATTTAATTTGTATAATTTCTAATACCATTTTTGAATGATGATAATGATTTCATAAAGTGTGGATTACAAATCGAATCTTAGCGTTTCAATTAATATG
>JAEOSP010000674.1 GCA_016840305.1 Candidatus Hodarchaeota archaeon | reverse complement strand
TACTTGCATGGGGTTCTACCAATCAATTGCGTATGGATTTAGCAGCTCATTGTGTGAATCTGGATATGACATTTCATAACAAGTATACACCAGGTAAGTTGATAGAGCGGATAGATGGGGATGTTACAACACTCTCTAATTTCTTCGCTCAATTTTCGATGCTCATTGTGACGAATCTTCTTCTAATAATTGGAATATTATTTGTGCTATTTTTAGAGGACTGGAGAATAGGTTTAGCTTTCACATTTTTCTGTATCACGACTTTACTAGTCCTTTATAAAATTTGGAATTACGCTTCACCTCATTGGAAAAAAGTACGTGAGTCTAGTGCTGATCTAATGGGTTATGTTGAAGAGGCAATAACGGGGAAGGAAGATGCTGTTGCAAACGGTGCGACACCCTACATCATGAAACGATTCCATGACTACTCAAAATCCGAATATGATATTACTCTGAAAGCAATACTCGTCACTCGACTGATTCATATATCTATTATGGGAATAGTAACACTAGGAACGACGATGGTATTCATGACCGGAATTCCCCTCTATCAAGGAGATGTAATTACTCTAGGAACAGTATTTTTGATAAATCAATATGTAGCTGCTCTTATTGACCCTATGATACGTTTAGTCAGGGAATCACAACAGCTGACACGTGCTGACGCATCTATTGATAGAGTTACTGAACTCTTTTCAATTCGAACTCAGATTGAAGATAAGGGAAATAAAGATATTGCAGATGATAAATCCTTAACTCTTAAATTTGACTCTTTGTCATTTTCCTATTCAAAAACGGATCCCACTGTTGAAGATATTGCATTTCAACTTACACCAGGAAGGAAACTTGGCTTGATTGGTAGAACAGGAAGCGGGAAAACTACGATCTCTCGATTACTGTTCCGGTTGTATGAACCAACCAGCGGTGGTATTTACTTCAATAACACTAATATTAAGAATTTTCCGCTTACAAGATTAAGAAATAGTATTGCGTATGTAACACAACAAGTGGAAATATTTCAAGCCTCTGTACGAGAAAATATAACATTATTTAACCAGGATTTGTCTGATGAGAAAATTTTAAACGTCATAGAATCCTTAGAATTAAGTGATTGGTTTGAGAAATTGAGAGAGGGATTAGATACAAAATTACTAAGTGGAGAAGCTGGATTTTCTGCCGGAGAGGCACAATTACTAGCATTGACACGTGTATTCATGAAAAACCCTTTGCTTATCATCTTAGATGAAGCATCCTCTAGATTAGACCCTGCAACAGAGACATTGATTGAGAATGCAATTTTCAAGCTGTTGGAAAACAGGACAGCAATCATTATTGCCCATCGTCTCCAAACTTTAAGTCATGTCGACGATATAATGCTCTTAGAAGACGGAAAAATTGCCGAATACGGTGATAGAGTTCAATTACTAAAGAATCCTGATTCTAAGTATTCACAATTATTACGAACAGGGATCGAGGAGGTTTTAGTTTGAACTTATTTCGTTATATGACTGAGACTATTAAATTCAAAGCCTTAAATTTCTTTTTAGTATGGTTCACTTCTTTTACATTCTTCATAACTCCTTTATTAGGAGCATTAATAGTTAGAGAGATTTTTAATAAATTAGAAGGAGTAACATCATTAGAAGTAAATATCTGGTTATTGGTTATAGCTTTACTTCTAATAAATGTCTTTCAAATAATTTTTGATGTCCTTTGGGCAATTTTCATGAATATTTTTTTCTTGGCACTCAGACTCCTATTTCGAAGGAATATGCTAAAGGGATTATATACTCAGTACGGAGCCGATCCCCCTCCCTACTCTCCAGGGGAAGCAATATCCAGATTCAGGCAAGATGCTGAAGTAGCGGCGTATTTTCCAGTAGCAATGGCTGATTTATTAAATTTTTTCTTATTTGGGCTTGTAGCTTTTTGGATAATGTTGAATATTAATTCAGAGGTGACATTTTTTGTTTTTCTTCCATTCATTTTTGTAATTGTATTGGTTAATACATTTCGAAAGAGAGTTGCCCATTACCGCAGTGAGCGAAGAAAAGCAACTGGTGAAGTCACAAGCGCAATCAGGGAAATATTTAGTAGCATACAAAGTGTTAAAGTAAATACTGCAGAAAATGATATGTTAAAACATTTTGAACAGAAAAATAACAAAAGGGCTCAAGCTGCAATTAAGGATGAATTTTTCGGCTCATTATTACGGGCAATCCGTGTATTTATTGTCTATTTAGCTACAGGTATAATGTTTTTAATGATTAGTGACCCAATGCTAGCGAAAGAATTCACTATTGGAGATT
>JAEOSP010000673.1 GCA_016840305.1 Candidatus Hodarchaeota archaeon | reverse complement strand
TTTTTCCAGAACTTCATCATGAGTTTCAGTCAACCCAGTGGAGTTCACAGGGGTTCTGGAGCCCGGCGCGATACATGTCCGGTCTCGCTAGAAACTAGCGAGTCCACTAGCTTCGCTACGTTCCCAAGATGGATGAGACTGTTATTAGCCAGAGAAGGAGGAATTCCAAAGATATTTTAATAATTTTCTACCTCATCTTATTCTTATTCTCATTCTCATAAAAATTAATTAGCTGAGTGGTGAATCGCGACCCTAGGTCGATATTCTCAACAGACCAGTGAAAATAATCAAAATATGCTGTTGAACTTCCTAATACTATAGAATCATGAGAAAAAATGACTCCCTTGGTTTGTATCTTTAGCAAATAATCAACTGATTTTGTAACTATGCACTCCCCAGGAATTCGATTCTTTCTGAGTACTTCTTCTACGATCTGGGAATGTTTCTTACTATTACTTCTTTGTTGGTCAATGTAAATAGAGAGAAAGCTGGGTTTTAATACAAGTAATCCCTTAATGAATCTCGTAACCAAATTCAGGTTAAAACGGAGCTGTTTCTTGGAATGAAGTACTGAAAAAATATCTCTATAAATCCCATCGCGGCAAATAACAAGTGGTTCGTTATCTAACAATGATTGAAAACTTGTAAACTGGTTATATAAATCAACATTAAAAATATATCCTTCTAATTCTTTCGGATCAATTATTTTTTTGCGAGTGATACTTTCTAGCTCATCAATTGCTTGTGTTGCACGATTGAGAATATATCGTATCTTCTTTGGGAATTTATAATGGTTTCCTACAAAATCAATGGCATTTTTCTTCGCATAACCCTTATCGAGTAACCAGTTTATCTCAGAATACGCTTTGACCATTAAAGCGTGTTCTATGGAAAAGTTAAAGGACGAAGTCACATATTCTGAAAGTGTTTTAGAACTTATAAAAATATGGATCATTTTCCAGGTATTTTATCAATTTCATTGTAGCATGATAACGATGGGAGAGGGTATCTTTTTTCCTACCTAAATCACCAAGAGTATTTGGAAATTCTGAATTTATTATGAAAATTGGATCGTATCCCCATCCAGAATTTGAAATTTTTTCACTGATTAGCCCTTGTATTATGCCCGTGAAAGTAATGATGCCTGTATTAGTTTTTAATGCAATAGTTGACTGAAAATATGCTTCTCTTGCCTCAATGTTCCTCATAATTTTAAGTATTCCCTTATTTCCCAGTTTTTTGAAAATATAAGATGAATATGGACCAGGAAATCCATTCAGAGAGTTGATAAAAAGACCAGAATCTTCTACAAAGTAATAATTCTTATTAAAATCAGTAGAGACGTTTTTCAAAGAAAATTTAGCGATTTCTTCAAGATTATCTGATTGAAGCTCAAATAGTTGCTCTTGAATATGTTCTACTTGGATTTCAGAAGAACGTTGGAATATTGTTTTGATTTCTTGATATTTAAATTTATTACTGGAAATGAAGGCTATTTCAGGACTTTTCGAAAAACTCATCTTTTTTATCACGTTAATGACTTCCACAGATTTCAATTCAGATTTATCCTGAAGACAAATTTGTTGTTTCCTCTTCATGGAGATAAATGCACGCAACTATCATTAAAATCGATAAAATCAATAAAATTGAGTTAATAAAAGCTGTTACTCTGATGCCTAATTATTTATTCTGGGAAACTACATTTGTTATTAGAAAGAAGATTTATCAATTAATTCAGATCTCATCAGATTGACTGCTATTTAGCATTCAACGTTTATAGTGACTTTGAAGTCAAAATAACATTAAAGGTTTTCGGTGAAGATACAAATGGCTAGAATGCACGCAAGGAGAAAGGGTAAAAGCGGTTCTACTAGACCGATATGGAGAAAAACACCAGAATGGATTCCTTACTCTGCAGAAGAGATTGAAAATCTGGTCGTCGAGAAAGCAAAAGAAGGATTGGGTTCCGCTCAAATCGGTTTGATTTTAAGAGATGCATATGCAGTGCCAAGTGTCAAGAAAATTTGCTCAAAATCTGTAACGACAATAATGAAAGAAAACAACCTCGGATCTAAAATGCCCGAAGACTTCTTGAATCTTGTTCGTCGTGCACAAAATCTTCGTAAACACCTCGAGAGTGGTAATAAAAAGGATAAAAGCTCTCGTCGTGGATTGCAATTAATCGAATCTAAGATAAGACGGTTAGTAAAATACTATCGAAAAACGAAAGTATTCGAGCAAGATTTCAAGTACGAACCGTCCAAAGCAACTTTATACCTCCGTTAAAACATTCATAATCATCATAGGAAAATATTAGGAAAATTTCCTTAATTGTACGCTTTGTACACACACGGATATAACAGCTGAAAAAATGAACATTCCTAAGGCTAGTTAAAATGAACGAAGATTCTCCCTCCTCAAATCAAGATATCGAAACTAATCTTCTAAAAATTTCGAATATTGAGGCTAGTGCTAGAGATATTAAACAGCAAAGGGAAGAATTGAACAGAAAAGTGACAACTATTGCCAATAAAAGGAATCAACTGAATGAACAAGTAAAAGAATTAATTGTTACAGCAAAAGAAGAGAGAGAAAAACGGGATCAATGTAATAAATTGATTTCCGAGATTAAAGAAAAGAAAAATATACTGCTCAAAGAGCTTGAAAGCTTCAATGAGCAAATAGAGCGATTTGAAGAACAATTAAATCAAGCTCAAGATAAAACAGCCCCTCCAAAACGAAGATCAAATGTTTCAACGAAAAGAATTCGAAAGGAAATTCAGGATCTTGAATGGAAACTGCAAACAACTTCAAATCTTGCAATTAATGATGAAAGAGATATTGTAGATCAAATCAATAGGCTTGAGCAAAGATTTAGAGAAGCTCGTGAGTCAGATGTTCTTTCTCGCGATTTAAAATCAATTTACAATAGAACAAGAGTTCTGAGAGGAAAATTAAGAGGATTGGATAGAGATCTACGGACGAAAGCTCATGAAAGCCGCTTATACCACAAAACTATGATCCAAGCATTCAAAAATGCCGATGTTTTTAGAAAACAAGCAGATGATCTTCACGCGCAATTTCTTGAGGCCAAAAAACAGGCGAATCTAATTCATAATGAATATCTCACACACATCAGAGAAATTAACAAAACTCGTCAATTTATAAGCAAGAATAAGCAAAAATTCCGTAAAAAACAAAATGAAGAGAGACGAGAAAAACTAAAAGTCAAAACTGAAGATGCTAAGAAAAAATTCGACCAGGGGAGAAAGTTGTCATTCGAAGAATTCAGAACGCTAATTGATAAAGGATTGATTTAGGTTCGGAATTGATATTTTGCATTTATTTGGAATTCTACTTGGTAACCTAAGGTTTCAAGGTTTAAAAAAAAAGGTTGGTGCTTTCCGAAGGCCTCGACTGTTAATTCTAAGGGGGGTGTAAGATGGAGGATCGAGAATCATTTTTCACTGCTTGCGAACTGGCAGCTTCAGAAATTGTCAATCTGTCATCATCTCCAATTTATATTATTACTCATTTTGATCCAGATGGATTAACAGCTGGATCTATTATAGCACTTGCTTTAAAACGTGAAAAGAAACCATTTATATTGCGGATACTGCAGCGGTTAGAATATTCTTTTCTAGAAAACTTCAGGGAAGCTATCCCTCAGGATTCTGCAGTAATTTTTTGTGATTTAGGATCAGGGGTTATTGATGCTTTTCTTGAATGGGAAAAATCAGTGCAGATTTTCATACTCGATCATCATTCAATCCCGAATGAATATGACCTCCCAAAGAATATCAGACTAATAAACCCACACGTTTATTCTATTGACGGAACAAATGCAATCAGCGGTTCGGGAGTAGCTTATTTCGTTGCAATTAATATTAATCCAATAAACAAAGACCTTGGGCATCTCGCAATAATAGGTGCTTTAGGAGATAGACAGGATCAAGGAGAAAATTCGTCTTTAATAGGGTTAAATCGACTTATAGCAATTGAGGCAGTTAAAAACAAGGTCTGTACAGATGATCTAACATTATGGTTCTTTGATAGATCCCGTGATCTATTGACGATTCTCAGAAGTCTCAATATTGACGAATTAAATGATGATGTTTCAATCAGTTTATTTCTAAGGGAAATTGGGTTATCATCTGGAAATAAAGGAAGAAGGAAGACTTTTCATGATTTAAATGAATCAGAAAAGAAAAAATTAGCATCAGAGCTGATTGTTAGATTTATGGTCGATTCTAAGGAGATATATAAACACGATTATCAAATAATAGATGAGAAAAATAAATCTCTTGGTGATGCTCGAGTTTTCGCAAGCAGGTTAAATGCGTGTGGAAGATTGAACCATCCAGATGTAGGAATTGCATTGTGTATGGGCGATAGGCAACAGGCATTGAATGAACTCGGTTCAATTAAGAAGAAATACTCAAAGAAGATCGGAGAAGGAATACAACACTTTCTATCAGAAGGAAAAATTCAAGATAAGAAAGAAATTTATTTTCTGGATGGAAGGAATCTCGTTGATGAAAACTTAATTGGACCTATTACCTCAGTAATCAGTTCGATAAAGGATTACAAATCAAAACCTGTTTTAAGCTGTGCAACTATTGATGAAACTCGATTAAAGATCAGTATGCGGAAAAATAATTCATTCAAGAAGGAAGTCGAGCTTGATAAGATATTGGTGAAAGCCGTAAATACCTTGGAATTTATTACAGAAGTAGGTGGGCATTCATCAGCTGCAGGAGCAATTATCAAAACTCATCACCTGGAAAACTTTGTTGACACAGTGAATACACTTATAGCGGAGGTAGAGTCAACTGGTCATTAGAAAAATAGATATAGATATGTCAATTTCTAATAAAAACCCCGAGGAAACAAAAATCATCCATGAAACATTATCCCCAGATAATCTTACAACTCCGCCAATGAGTATTTCCTCAAGCTGGACTGACTCTAACGTAGAGATAAAGATCAAGAACGTCCAAAACATTGATACAGCAATAGCTACCGTGAACGATATACTTGAATCTTACAGATTGAGTAAAGATATTCTGGAAAGAGTAAATAAAGATATTTAACTAACGATGGGCTTAAGGATCCTGCTCTTTTGAATTTCTACACCCTTTAGAGGATAAATATTTTTACATTGAAAATAAATTTGAGATCCGAGTTTACCATTAGTTGTCTCCTGAATGAATTCTTGACTATCAAGTTCACTTGCTCTAGTTTCAACTATTTCAAGCATTCGACGTCTGATTGCATCTTTTTGACTTGTTTTAGAGCGTTGTAATGTAAAACCAGTTGATGTAATTCTAAAAGGAACTCCATCTTTCGTTTTGACGGTACTGATACTGTCAATTCTAGTTCTGCGTCGTCTTACTAAAAATCTAAGATAGTCTCTTGCATAAGAATGTCCCTTAAAGCGTGTATGAGCAACATTACCAGTTACATTAACTATTTGGAACATTAATTTTACATGCATCTTTGAGTAATCATTACTCAGATCTGCATAAGATACCTCAATAACTCGACCAATAAGTTTATCAGGTTCATCTGCAATGGTATCACCAACAATTCTCTCTTCACCTTCAAGGAATCCTGGAGGGCTATAGACTTTGTATAATTCTTTTGCAGACCATTTATCTACCATTCTTCGTGGCGAGCGGGATCGACGACTCAAACAACACTAGCTCCTTGTTTTTTTAACTATAAAACAGTATATTTGGACGAGAATAAGAGTAATCTTTAAGAGTTTTGACTGAATTTGTCTGACAGATTTGATCGTGTAACGATGTGACTTGGAGAATATGCAATATCTGAAATGAAAAATCAGGTTTTCCAAATTTCGACCGAAATCTGGCAGCTCATTCTTCTTCTTCTTCTTCTAATTCATCTTCATTATAGAAGAGTAGATAAAGTAAAATTAAACCCAGTGATGTGATTGCTAATATACTTGCAATAAACGTTGCATAATACCAATTAAAAAGTGCCATGATGGATATCTCGATAAATTATAATAAATTTTATCTGTTTTGAGCTTTTTACTCTGATATTTTTAAATTGGATGTTTTTCAAGAGAAGGAAATTTTATATCTTCTGCTTCCGATATTCTTTTGGAGACCAACTTCTCTTAAAATTCTCTGCCATTTCTTCAAAATTTGGAGTATTATCAGAAAAATGATTATTCCTTTTTCGTACTCGAAAAAAAATGGGAAAATTTATAGCTTCTCCCACAAGTAAAGCTTCTCCTATGTCTAAACTTGGAAGCATGTTTAATGCAGAACGATCTATGCTTTCAGAAGTTCTGCCTATGAAATCAAGATCGTAAGGATTTCTTATGCGTAATACTAGGTTTGTGTTACACTGAGAAAGTGCAGTTACTGACATATTGACTGGTCGTTGAGATATTAAACATAATGAAGCGAAAAACTTCCTTCCTTCTCGTGCGATAGTTTCGATAATTCTCTTGGAGACAGATCGAGACCGTTCGGGGCAGAATTGATGAGCTTCTTCAATAACAAATATCAGGGGAGGAATGAGGTTTTGCGTTCGGAGTTGATATAGATTTTTCAAAAAATGGAGTGTAATAATCCTTCGACTCCGAATATTAGAAATTTTGGATAGATCAACAACAACAATCTTTCCTGGGGATATCAGATCTGAAAAGTTAGGAGAATTATTGGATGAAAATAAGTAAGTTGTACTTAATGAATGAAGCCACCCAGTTAACGCTTCCTTGGTACGAATATTGATCATATCATCAACCTCTAACTGTTTGATGATATCCTGAATACCATAGAGAGTCTTTTGTTTTTTGACATCTGCTAATATACCACCCAAGATTCTTGTTTGGACACTAGAAATTTCGGGAATAAATTCCGAGATTTCCCAGGCGGACAACTCAGGAACACCAATAGATATAAAGGAACCATCAATTATTTCAACGTTCTTTTTTTCATTCCAGCTGGAAATTATTTGACTATATTCACCATGCGGATCTATTACTAAAACTCCTGCCGTACCACGACTATAGAGTTCTTCCAAGAGTATTGAAGCTGCGTAAGATTTGCCAGCTCCTGATATGGCAAGAATAGCTATATGTTTGCGTAATAATCGAGAAAAATCAGGGCGAATTTCAACCTGATTTTGATCTAATACTCCTAAAAACAACCCGTCTGCATTCAAACCTAGCAATGATGAGACTTGCGAAGACGAAGCAATCACAACCTTAGAACCAGGTGAGACGGGATATTTCATTCTACTAACTTTCAATGTATTAGGTTGAATTTCCCCAAGGGGTTTTACCCCAATCATCACAACATCCCACTCTTTCGTTGGAAAAATCGCGTCAAATTCACGAGGAGGATTTACTAGGATATTTAGCTGAGTGGATTCAAAATAAGAGTTTTGTTTTAAAATCCCAGTAATGAGCCCCAAAATTGTTACTTCTCTCTCATCATGAATAGCAACAAACATTCCACGTTCTATCTGATGTTTAACATATTTATCAAGAACAAAATCAATTTTATCTAAACTAGGTGTTGTAGCTGTTGAAATTACACGTCCAATTGTTACCATTCTTATAACTCCAAATTTACTCAAAATTTCCATGGTGATCGATCACGCCTGCGAGGAGAAACGCTAGGAAAGGTATTAAAAGTTTTAAATAAACGAAAGAATTCATTAATTTCATTTTCTTTAATTTTCACTCTTGCATCTGCCTCAACGATGGGAGCAGGGATTCCATACTCTTGATTGTACTGAGAGACAGGCAAAATCGTCTCCGATAAAAGATCAATTTCTCTTATCAATTGCTGGTCACCAATCTTACGAGGAAAAAAACATTCTATTCTTAATGGAATATCAAATTGAGCCGTTTTAACATAAAAACTCAGAAATTGGTACATATGATTGAATTCCTCTGATATATGAAACTCCCTTAATAGAGAGAAGGAACGCATATTGAGATCCAGTAAGTAATAAAATAAATCCATATCACAGGTTTTATTTATAATATCTCTATAATCAATTGTAAGTAATTCAGGGATTTTAGACGACATATGCGTAAGAGCTTTGCCTAAAAATAACGTAAATAAATTTGTTCGACTATCTTTTACAATCCATACTAATTTTGTTCTTTTTTCACTACCTAAGAATACAAGGTTTGAGAGTAAATTCAAATATTTCTTATAAAGGCCAGAGCTAGTAGTATTTAATGGTCCAAGATTCTTCAGATAAGGGCTTCCATCCATAAACAAGATATCAATGTGTTTCGGTGAGTTTTCAATGACCTTAATTGCAATGCTAAGTTCTGCAATCGATCTACTGATAGAACCAATTTTCTCTGAATCAAATGAGGAGTTTGAAATATCAATAAATTCAATTGAGACCTTAGGACTCATGGAAGGATAATAAACAGTGTTAATAATGCTTCCCTTCGTGAATGTCGAATAAACGGCAATTGCTCTTAAAAAGTGAACATCATAACCAACAAGAGGTTTCGAGACATACCCCCCATCAACTCCGCCAATGGTTAACCCCGCTATATCCTGTGGATCAGTATATATGAAAAAATCTTCGTCAATAGTCATTTTCTTAATATGATTTGGTAATAGGGAGAACGTAGGATTCGCTCTTGTTAAAGATTTACAGAATTGCCGTTTACGACTTTGAAATTCTGAAAACTCAGTCAAGAAAGAACTGAAATCCTTGAATTTATAGTTAAAGCTTGGATAAATCTATAATCTCTCCTAGATTCAATATCTCCAATTTATATATAGAATATTTCTCGACACTCCCTCCTGAAAAGCAAAAATGATTGAAAGGTAATATTTAAGCCACTATGAAGAATAAAGGCATTCTAGTGAAGAAAGTTAACTTGTTACAGCTATTAATCTTTCTTGAATAAATGAAACAAACAAAAAATAAATAAAATAACATTGAGATGAACAAATAGTCGAATACAATATGGAAAATCCTCATTAAACCTCTTAACACATTTATCAGCTGAAATGTATACAGAAATTTATTTATTAAACAAAATAAAATTTTTAAAAGCCAAAAATGAAGAAATCTTAAGTTTCAAGAATGTTTTATACGGACAAGGAACAAATAGAATTTACTGAAGAATTCACTGATTAACTTTCAAAATCTCTTAAAAATTGTTCTGTGGTTGTAAAGGATAACTAGAGCTCCTAAAATGGTGTTTGATAAAAGAACTCCTTCATAAAAGAAGGATTAAAGAAAATCAATCCTTCCTGTATAATTTAAATAGACTCATAATAGTCGCTTCCTCTGTGTTCTGGTTGAGCCTCAACAGTGGATCACCAGACAAAACTATACTATCAGGATTATATTACTCAATTATG
>JAEOSP010000067.1 GCA_016840305.1 Candidatus Hodarchaeota archaeon | reverse complement strand
GATGCACCAAAGGGATTTTGTAAAGAAATTCCAAGCTGGATGACGCAACCAGAATGTGGGGATTATCATATTTCTAAAGTTCCCTATATTAACGCAAAGGCCATTTTAAGAGTAATTGAACTACTTGAATCTTTAATAGACGACCTGTTACTCTGATGCTCTCCAAGTATATTGTAATTGAATTTTTTCCTATTCAACCAAGAAAGGAGAGCATGATGAAGCAGCTTAATTTCGAGTTCATGAAGGAGATTAACAAGGAAGTCGATATTGAATTAAGTAGTGAAATTGAGGGCAAATTAATCGAACAAATGGCTGTAGTGCTTATCAAAGTTAATATAGGAGGAAAATCCGAAAATGATGATCTCCAATCTAAATAATAAGATAAAAGAAAGCCACTTAAACCGAAAAGCAATTATTTATATACGCCAGTCAACAGATCGACAAGTTCAAAAAAATAAAGAAAGCCAAAGGCTTCAGTATGCTCTACAAGACAGGGCTAAACAGTGGGGATGGAAAGATATTGAAATCATTGATAGTGATTTGGGGTCAATTGCGGCTATAGGGGCCTCTAAGCGCCATGGATTTGAAAGAATAACATCATTAGTGGCTGTGGGAGAGGCCGGCATAATTTTCAGTCGAGAAGCCAGCAGATTATCAAGAACAGATAAAGATTGGTGCCGATTGTTGGAAGTGTGTAATTTATTTGATACCCTGATTAGTGACGGTGACCAGATATATGATTGCAATTGTATAGATGATCAGCTAATTTTAGGGATTAAGGGGACTATAAGTAGTGTAGAGCTAAAAATATTGCATACGAGGCTAATAGCTGGTATGGAAGAAAAAGCAAAACGGGGGGAATTCAAAAGACAAATTCCACCAGGATATATTTGGGATGCAAGTGAAAAAGTCGTAAAAGACCCCAATAAAAGAATTCGGGATTCGATTGAGTTAATCTTTAAAAAGTTCAGAGAAATACAAAGTATAAGACAAACATATCTCTGGTTTCACTCAGAAAATATTGAGGTTCCGGTATTAAAGGATAAAGCAGGTAAAAAAGAAATTGTATGGAAATTACCCGAAATAGGTTACTTACAGTCAATGCTCAAAAATCCTTTTTACGCTGGGGTATATGTATGGGGTCGCGAAACCACTAAACTGGAATATCAAGATGGTAAAATAATAAAACGAAAAGTAAAAATTAGTGACGCAAGAGAATCAAAAGTATTTATAGAAGATCATCATGACGGGTATATAGATGCAGAAACATTTGATGAAAACCAAGATATCATTAGGAGCAATTGCCTTAGCCAAACACAGGTTGAAAGACGAGGCGCTGCAAGAAATGGACAAGGATTATTAAGTGGCATTCTAAGGTGTGGCAGATGTGGTAGAAAGCTTTATGTGGCATATTATGGGAAGAGCGGAACTGCAGCCAGATATTTATGTAGAGGCGATTATGAGTCAGGTGGTAAATATTGTTTGGCATCTGGTGGTCGAACAGTAGACAAGAAATTTACGGAAGAACTATTTAGAGTGCTATCCCCATATGGCATGAAAGCCAGTATTGAAGCCGCGAAAATACTGTCAACGAAAGAAGAAGATAAAATAAAAGTACTTGAGCAAAAGATTAACCAATTGGAATTTGAAGCCAGCCGAGCATTTGAGCAATATAATGAAGTCGACCCACGTAATCGGCTGGTAGCAGCTGAATTAGAAAGAAGATGGAATGAAAAGCTCGAAGAACTAGAAGATGCAAAAAAGTGCTTAACAAATGTTGAGGTTGAGATTGAAAGATGTAATCTTACAGCTGAAGAAAAAGGGAGAATATTTGCTTTAGGAGAAAGATTCTCAGAAGCATGGGAGAATCAGCATTGCTCTAATTCTTTAAGAAAAAAAATAATTCGGACAGTAATAAAAGAAATAACTGTTAATTTGAATGAAGAAAAGCAGATGCTTAAGTTTATTATCCACTGGGAAGGAGGGTGTCATACTGAGTTTGAGATGCCAAAGCCAGTCTCCGGTGTTG
>JAEOSP010000672.1 GCA_016840305.1 Candidatus Hodarchaeota archaeon | reverse complement strand
GTAATAGTGACTGAATGTAGTTGCGTACAACAATCAAATAAGATTGATATTAAAGTCGAATGTGTTAATCATCCGAGTTGCTTCATAGAAAGAAAAAAAATGGAGTTAACGTGTAAACTTATTGATTGTTTCATAGCCACTGCAGCTTACGAGTCTCCCTTTGAACCAGAAGTCCAACTACTGCGCACTTTTCGCGATGAAGTCATTAGAGAAACACAATCTGGAACTAAATTGTTTGACCAGTTCTTTGAAAAATATGCAAATATCAGTCCTTTAATTATTGCAGAAATGAACAAAGATCCACAAGTAAAAGGTCTAGTGAAATGGGGACTAATAAATCCCTTAGTAAATTATCTTAAACTGGTATACAAATTTCCAGATTCTTCAATAGAAAGCTTGGTGGAACCTTGGAAGTCCTTTTTAAGGGAAATGAGAGAGGATTTAGAAGAATGGGCAGTATCGAGCTTAACATACGCTAAAACAGAAGCTGAACTTGAATTATTGAATAATTTCAAAGAATTACCTATTTCAGACGCTCTGACGGAGATAAACCTTGTTTTGACCTATGTGTACCGTACAAAGTCATCTCGTTTGAAATATTTAGTGGAATTGACAAAAATGGACCAACTTCCTCTACCAATTGATTCGAAAGACAAAGAGAAATTACAGATAATACTAATTCAATTAGGTCGTACAAAAGATGAAATTGGTCTTATTTTTGGAATATTTTAGGAAATAATTAAGAATAGGAGACCACCAATCACTACATTAGTTGTTAATAAGACCTCCAAATAAGATAGAGGAGTAATTATAAATCAAAATAACCGTTCAGAGAAAAATCGGAAAAGTCTAGGAGACGTGTGAAATTACCAAAAAACAACAAGTTCTTCCTAGAATCGATGTAGATACTCTCCAATATGCAATTATATCTAATAATAAGGAAGAAATTGTAAAATTACTGTCCCCATTCTCTAGTTGGGAACAAAACATTCTATCAGGTATCTCTTTTTTGAAAAACGGCCCAGATTCAAAGGATCGTCTTCTTGGTATGCAACTACTCGCTTCGTTTTTTCGAAATCAAGGTGACCTAATCACTGCTACAGCCTTGGCAAGTACAGTTTTTCAGATTCTGGAAATAAGACTAGAGACTGAAGAAAGCTTATCAGAAGATATAATTTTAATGGCGGGTAATAACCTTGATGTTTTTCTGGGTGGTATCACAGAAATAGGAAAAGCAAAAGAAATTGTTAAGGAAGCAGACCGTTGGATTAGACTATTCCAAGAATTAAAAAGACCGTATTTCGTAGGGAGAGTGAAATTAAAGCAAGTAGAAGCACTAATTCTTGGAGGATATTATGAAGAAGCAGCAAAAATCCTCGATAATATCGAAAAAGTTAACCTCAATTTAACAGATGATCTTATTTTTGAAAAAAAACGGCTTCAAAGAAAAATACCTGATCTGCTTAGGGCAGTGGACGAAATAGAAAAAAAACAACCAAAATTTGAAGATATCGTTACTCAAGAAGTTTTTCCTATATTACAGAAATTACATAGTGAAAAAAACCGAGGAGTATCTAAGACAACACCAAACTTGCTACCCAAGAGTGTTGATATCAATGAAACAGTATCAATCATGGGACAACCATTTGGTTATAGCACAGTAAAAAACATTAATGATCTGGATGTTGCAATCGAACAGTTATTTGAATCAAGAAATCCAAATGGTGCGGTAATGGGAATAATTCAAGGTGCAGCAAATATATTACAAAATGAACAAACAGGGTATGACAATAACATTCTGAAAAGATTAACAGAATATCTAGATAAAACCAGTCTCTATGCACGAAATCTTGAATTTTGGGAACATGTGATCCAATCAAAATGGTTACGATCAATTAGTTTAAAAAGAATAGGAGCTTACAAGGAAACGGCTAATTCTCTCAGGGAATTACGAAATGAGATTGATTTAAGACGATTTTCTATCAAGAATCCTCATCTAAGAGCAGCGCTCATAGTATATCTGCCTCATCTTTATGAAGTAAACGCTGAGGTTCTCTACAACCTTGGGAATGAATTCAATGAAGAATTATTTCAAGTGATTGAAGGAGCAAAGTCCAAAATTCTCGGAGATTTAATTCAAAGTCAACACAAAGATTCGGACACTAATTTTCCATCTGGTTTAACCAATTTTCACGAATTTGAAGAACCTATTCTTACAAATTTGAAGTCAACAATAACACGTTCTAAAACCCCAGCTCATTATTTGACTTTTTTAGTTGGTGACGAACGCACATATGCTATTTTAGTAGACAAAAACGGTAAATTACATTCAAAACGCATCGAGATTACAAGAACAACAATTATTGATACTGTGTCACAACTAATTGCTCTTAACACAGGTATCGGAGCTGACTGCCCAGCTAAAAGGGGAAAGATAGACCTAAATAATCAATGGAAAAGATCATATAATCCAATAATCAAAAAATTATCTCCACTGGTCGAATGGCTATCCAAGCTTATTGAAAAAAACGTTATCCAGAAAGATCATGTTATCTGCTATT
>JAEOSP010000671.1 GCA_016840305.1 Candidatus Hodarchaeota archaeon | reverse complement strand
ACTTGCATCAAATGTAATATTAGTATTTGTACCGGGATATTTAGGAGTCCAGTTAAAATTTGCTACTGGTAGCATATTATAGATAGTTACATATTTAGTCACACTGTTGATAGCTCCCTCGTTGTCTAATACTTTTAATTGAATCTGATATGTTCCATCATAATTATAGTTATGAGTAAAAGACTTGCTATATGCTTTGGTACCATCACCCAAATACCACGTAATATTGACAATATTTCCATCCTGATCATAAGATGTGCTTGTAAAATTTACGATATCTAGAGTTGTTGGCATTGAAGGTGTATATATGAAGTCAACAATTGGAAGTTTATTATTACTGTTTATTACTCGTGCTGTCGAATTGAAATCATCCTTGTTGTCATAGACGGTAAGGGTGACTGTGTATTCCCCATTTTCATCATATGTGTGACCGGTAATCACGCCTGTACCTTGCGTTCCATCACCAAAATCCCAACTATAATCTTCAATGCTACCATCTATATCATAAGATAAATTCGCATAAAATAGTAACCTATCTGAATCAATTTCACGAGTCCAATAAAAGTATGGAACAGGATATCTGTTCCTCACGATTATTGTATGATTCACAGCTTTTGCTTTAAAATCATTGTCAATTATTGTAAGAATTACATCATAAGTTCCAGCTTCTTGATAAATATGGGTTGTATAGCTCCAGTTGTTGTATTTAATTGTTCCATCACCAAAATCCCATATTCGGGCGATAATATGTCCATCTAGATCTGTCGAATTATCAAAGAAAAAAATAGTTTCTAATGTGTATGGGTAATTTGGTGAATAATAAAAATCAGGAACAGGAGGATTATTATCAGTAGTTATCATATGACTTTGGTTTATCACTTCAGTATTATTATCAAATACTATTAAATTTACCAAATATTGTCCTTTATCCTTATAGAGATGGGTAGGGCTTTTTTGATAAGACATATTGTTATCTCCAAAATCCCAGATGTATTCTGTTCCATTATACACAGATGTAAAATTATACTCCCAACCACTAGACAGCGTTTCTTCATAATAAAAAGAAGGCGGAAAAAACGAACTTGTGCTTTCTGCATATGTTAAGATTATACTTCCATTTACTGCTAGAAAACATAGTAACATTAGTACAAGGGCAAACTTAACTTTTCTAGGTTCCATAATAATTCTCCTAGAGTATAATTGTTTGATTATTTATAAATTATTACCTAAATCTCACTGTTTCCAAGTTTTTTAGTGCAAGTGTTTTGATTCCATATCTTTTCTGGATACTTGCAGCTAAATCGATACATTTGGATTCCTCTCCGTGATAAAGAATTATTTTCTTTGGCTTCGGGGTTAGATTTCTCACATAGTTCATTAGTTGCGTTCTGTCAGCATGTCCTGAAAATCCTTCGCAAGTTTCGATATTCATTTCGACTTTTATTACTTGATCGCCAATTACAACTTCTTTCCAACCCTTTTGAATCCTTCTTCCTAAAGTCCCTTCTGCTTGGTATCCTACAAATACTAGTGTATTGCGCTCACCATCTGCCCATGACTTGAAATATTCCATTACTGGACCGCCATTCATCATCCCACTTGTTGCCAATACAATGCATGTTTTATTACTGTCAATTATCTCTCGTCGTTCGTCATACGTTTCTACTCTTTCAAAAATATCTGCCATCAGTGGATTTTCCCCTTCTTGAAATATTTTTTTTCTTAAGTCGACATTTAAATATTCAGGATATACTGTGTGTATTGCAGTTGCTTCCCAAATCATTCCATCAAGATAAACAGGTACTTTAGGTATCTCATTTTCTTTCATAAGGTGTTCAATTACGATCATTACTTCTTGTGATCTGCCAATAGCGAAAACAGGGATTAGAATTTTTCCCTTACTTTCCAATGTCTTTTTTACAATATCTTTTAATTCATCTGTCGCCTTTTTGCGGGAAGGCTGAGAATCATTTTTTCCACCATATGTGGATTCTAACACCAAAGATTCAAGACGGGGAAAATGAGTTGCCGATGAGCTAAAGAGCCAAGTTTTCTCATATTTTATATCACCAGAAAACGCTATATTATATAAACCATCACCAATATGAAAATGGCATATTGATGATCCCAAAATATGTCCGGCTCTGTGTAAAGTGAGCCTGGCATCAGGGGCTATATCTGTCGTATCCCCATAATTTAATGGAATAGTATTTGCAATTTCTTTTCTAATATCTTCAGAGCTGTAAGGTGCTTTTTTTGCCTCATCAGCACAAACCCTTAGATAATCCATTTGAAGTAGGACCATAACATCTCTTGTGGGATACGAGGTGTAAACAGGGCCATCAAATCCATATTTAAATAACAAAGGAATAAGCCCTGAATGATCGAGAGGTGCATGAGTCACGACTATGCCATCAATTGATTCTAATGGAAGCACCTCTGAAAGATGTAGATATGGCGAACCATTATCTGTCGATGAAACATCGATACCGCAGTCGATCAATATTTTACTATCTGATGTTGATAGCAATGTGCAAGACCGTCCTACTTCTCTGTATCCTCCTAAAGATGTAATTCTAATCCACTTTTCCCCACCACTTATTCCTCTATGTAATTTTCTTCCTAATTTTCTCAAAAAAAGCTTTCTATCTTCAGCAACCATTCTTAGATATTTTCTAATATCTTGGACAGTTTTTGAAGGCATTGGAGGTGCTCGAATTACTTTGGCTGTCCATCCTATAGTTTTCCTAATTTCATTAAGTAAATTCCCTTTTTTACCTATCGCCAATCCTGGTTTTTCTACTTCTATTGTAACTTCACCAATGTCTGGTTCAAAGTATATGTTTACTAGTTTTGCATCTTCTGGAATAAGTTCGTTTATTCTTTCCTCGGCTTTATTCATATCCTCAAGAACAGAGGGATCTGCTCTTATTACAATCCTTTTTTGCAATTTTTTGGCAAGTTGTTTGACTAATTCGTCTTTTTCTGCAAATTTTTCAGGATTTCTGGTATAAATAACTAGTTCAGCTCCTTCAAATTCAATATCTGCTATTCTAATAGAAGCTGGCACAACTGCTTTAATTTCCTCTTTTATTTTTGTCAGAATGTTTTCAGATGGCATGAGTATAATGTTTTATAGTCTCAATTTTTTTATTTGTTCTTTAATCTCTTCTTCACTCAATTCTTTATAACCTTTATTTGTTCTTTAATCTCTTCTTCACTCAATTCTTTATAACCTTTATTTGT
>JAEOSP010000670.1 GCA_016840305.1 Candidatus Hodarchaeota archaeon | reverse complement strand
GGGAATCATGATCAATAATATTAAATCCAAAAGGAGGTAATTAAAATGACTTTGGGAGGCTTAATACTGATTCTATTGATAGTTGCAATTGTTCCAATCTATTTTAAGTTGAAAGAACATTCGGAAAAGTTAGAAAAGCTTGAAGAGACCACTAAAAAACCTGGAGAAAAGGGATAAACAGGATAATCACGATATTGCGTATCTGATGTAAAAATCAGGTATATCAGCGTAATTAAAAAAATATGATAAATAAATTTAATCTCAAAAGGAGGTAATTAAAATGACTTTGGGAGGCTTGATACTGATATTATTGGTAATCGCAACAGTTGCAATCTGTTACAAGGTAAGAGATCATTCAAGAAAGATAAAAGAGCTTGAAGAGGTTACCCAAAAACCCGGGATAAAGAAATAAAAAAACGGATCATCACAATTTTACGTACCTGAGATAAATAAATTGAAATATGTCTTTATGCTCAGGTGCGCAAAAAATATTATAAGCCGAAAAAGAAAACTCGGATTCTCATGAGTGATACAAGACATTTATCTAATAAAAAAGAAACTAATTTTGTCCAAACAGGTTACAAACTAATAGCAACTCTTGCCCTGGTAATCTTGTGTCTGATTATAATGGGTCTTTTTCGTTATATGTCACGTTCAGATACACAACTGAAATCTTCAGAACTACAGATAATTTCGCAAACTCTTACCCTTAGCCAAAACCAGGAATCAGTACCCTGGCTTGGGTTAGAGGTTACAGATGTTACACCACAGGTAGCAATAAAAGCCGGGCTTGATGAAGTTCAGGGAGCCCTGGTACAAAAGGTTATCAACAGTTCTGCAGCTGCCAGGGCAGGGATACAAACAGGTGATATTATTAGGTCTTTTAATGGCAGAAGGATAATAATTGCCAAGGAATTCAAAAGCGATCTTTCTGGAGTTGATGTTGGTAGTGAAATTGAAATGTGTATAGCAAAGGATGGCTACCGTTTCACGGTATATGCAGTGGCTGAACCTGCACCAGAGTGGTTCCCTCATGAGAATAAAATATCACCATGGCTTGGAATTAAAGTCAGCGAGGTCAGTTCAGAAAGTGACAAGAAAAGGCTTGAAGATCTTGACAAAGATGGGGGAGTTTTCGTAGAGAAAGTTTTTCCGGTTTCTCCTGCTGCCAAGGTAGGAATTCTGCCTGGCGATGTATTAACATCATTTAACAAAAGAAAAGTGAGAACAGTGAGAGAATTTCTGACCGATCTTTCTGGTGCCGAGTTTGATGAACGAGTTCGGATATGCCTCATAAGAGGAGATATCCGTACAACAGTATATCCGGTTCTTGAGAGAAAATCCCAAATCTCTCCTGAAACTTTTGTCAGTGAGAGCTATACCAATGACCAAACAGATAAGGAGTGGGGCCTTCTTATCTCCCCACTTACTGAATCACTTAGAGAGAGGTATTCTATTCCCACTGGAATAAACGGTGTAGTAATTTTGCAGGTAGAAGAGGGGGGAATGGCTGAAAAGAGCGGTCTTTTGCCAGGGGATTTAATAACAGGAATAAACCAAAATCCTATTGATGATATACAAACATTCTTTGAGGATTATACAAATATCGATCAAGGTGCCCTGTTAGGAATATACCGAGATCAATACCTTAATTACATTAATTTGGAATCAAGTCTTGGAACACCCTATGCGCTGGCTAGTGAAAATTATGATTTGGTGAAAACCACTGAATTGCCCAGTTCTTCAGTTTCTGAAGTTTTACCGCAAGCAAGCAGAATTGTAAGAAAATCAGTACCATTTCCGCATTATAAAGGATACGATACATACGGAAAACTTATGGGAATAGCATTTATAACTACAGAGATCTGTCCAGAAGAAACGAGAGGATTTCAGAGTAGAATTTCTACTTTAGTGGGAGTAGATGTTCGAGGTAAAATAGTTGGTATCAGAATACTTCAGCAATCAGAATCATTAGGTCGCAAGACGAGCGACCTTGAAGGTCGTTTCATTAACCAATTTGTTGGTAAGGATATAAGAGATCCGTTTACTCTAGGGTTAGATGTTGATGCAATAACTGGTGCTACGATAACATCAAACGCTGTAAACAATTCAATAAAAGAGAGTCTTTATACTATTTCAGAAAGGGTTTTACATTTATCTGAATCTAATTCTGAATCTCATAGTGAAGTTGTTGGTTCTTCAAAACAAATATCTGTAAGTTTGATTCGGTTTTTACGGTTGGATTTTGTAGTTCTCCTTATTATAGCTTTTTTGGTATTTTTTGGTTATAGAGAAAATAGTAAGTTGATTAAATATTTCGTTTTTGCAATATCTATTATCTATTTGGGAATCTGGAAAGGTGGAGGCATATCTATAATTGACATAATTAATATGCTAACTTTGAATTTCGCATTTAGTAAGGATAATTTATATTTAGCGACTTTGATTTTGTTAACATTAGGATTTACAGTATTTGCCGGAAGGATTTATTGCGGATGGGCTTGTCCATTCGGGGCATTTCTTGAGCTATTGAGTCGTATTAGCCTAAAGTATTCTATACCTGAAGGGTTGGATTCATATCTTAAAGGGTTAAAATATGTAATCTTGTTAGTACTAATTTTATTTGCAATTAATCTAAATGTACCTGATACAGC
>JAEOSP010000008.1 GCA_016840305.1 Candidatus Hodarchaeota archaeon | reverse complement strand
TGGGTACAGTACTTGGTCCATGTAAAAAATGTGGTAGATTAATGTTACGACCCCATCCAACGGGTATCTGCACTGAATGCCGACAATTATTGAATCGTCAGCAATCTGATCCTGATTTACCAAAACCATTGAAATATGATTGATTTTTCAAATCATTATGACAGGTTTATTCTGAGGATACGCTCTGGCTAAGAAATTAACGGGGAGATTTGTGGAATAATATTGCTAATAAGCAATATTTCAGATATATTGATTGCTAATTATGTTGAGTTAGCAAAATGTTAGGGAACTATAGCAATTTTTTATATCTGGATTACGAAGATCGGTTAAAACGGTTAGAGTACTGTCCTGAAAAGTCGTATTACAGATATTAGAGATAATGTGAAACGGAGATCTTCGGTACAATGAATAACAATAGGTTTTCAAGAGAAAAGAAAATTACATATAACAAAGCAGATCATTATATAGGAAAAATTACTGAAGATTACCGACTCCAATTAGCAGCTTCGAGTTATACTTTGTTCTGTTTGAAATTTGATACTAAAAAAGCTGATAAGAACTCTAAGCAGTAAGTTACTTTGTCTTTTATGCCAATGATTATGGAGACTTAGTTTATTTTTATACATCACAACGTCTGAATAATTTTTATTCAAGATGTAGTCAACTTATTGAATCTTCCATTGTTGGAGCTTTAGGAATAACCATTCAGATTTTATACTCACACACCTGACTCAAGATATACAGAAGTCTAGATAACTATTCATATCTGAGGCTGTATTATTCCATACTAAAACAAGGTTAGGTTTAAAATGGTGAAAAAAACAGCAGATGACATATTCAAGCAATATGATCCTATAGAAGAATCACTTCAAGAAGGAATAGACCAAGAAGAATATATAATTGGAACGTATGCAATTACATTAGGTCCAAGAATGGATCCATGGTATATGGGACGAGCTGCCGCCTGTGAGCAAAGTACAGGAACTTGGGTTCCAGTACCAGCTAATACACCCGAACTACGATCCAAGTACGGGGCAAAGGTGATAGGAATTTACGAAGTTCCCTCTCATGAGTTTGAAATTCCAAAAAATGTTGAAGAAAGGAATTTCATTTATCAAATAGCCTTTCCAATAATTAACCAGACCGATCAGATAGGATTAATGCTCACAGCTACAATTGGTAACATAAGCATGGGTGGAAAGCTAAAAATGCTTGATCTACGGTTCCCAAAACCTTGGTTAAAGCAATTTCAAGGGCCAAAATTCGGGATTGAAGGAATTCGAAAATTATTGAAAGTTCCAGATAGACCTTTGCTTAACAATATGATAAAGCCTTGTTCGGGGTGGACACCGGAGACTGGAGCACAGCTTTTCTATGCTGCTGCTAAAGGTGGGTGTGATATTGTTAAAGACGATGAACTGATTGCTGACATGCCATATAATCGTGTTGCTGACAGGGTTCCGTTGATGATGGAAGCAGTGGATAAAGTGCGAGATGAGATTGGAGAAGAAACACTTTATACAGTAAATATCACAGATAAACTTACTAAGCTAAAAAATAACGCTTTGGCTGTTCAAGATGCAGGGGGAAATGCATTAATGCTGAATTACTTAGTGGTGGGATTACCAGCCTTAAGAATGCTAGCAGAAGACCCAGAAATTAAACTTCCAATTTTAGGGCATATGGATTTCGCTGGAGCATTCTACGAATCACCATTCTCAGGTGTCTCTTCATTCTTAATTATGGGCAAATTAGCAAGACTAGCAGGCGCAGATATAGTTGTGTATCCAGCGCCTTACGGTAAAGCACCATATCTTAAAGAAAGATATATGGAAATTGCTAAAGCACACCGATATAGGATGCATAATTTAAAACCAACACTCCCTATGCCGTCTGGAGGAATTACTCCAGGAATGGTTCTACGAGTCATGCAGGACTTAGGAAACGATATGATGATAGGAAGCGGTGGAGGAATTCACGCGCATCCAGACGGTCCAGTTGCTGGTGCAAGAGCCTTCAGGCAAGCGATATCAATTGGAATGAAGGACATGAAAGAAGCGTCAGAAGATTTTGAGGATTATGTAGAAGATCATGAAGAAGAGTATCCAGAGCTCGCTAAAGCGATGGATACATGGGGTGTATCGGATACGAAACTTTAAATAACATCAAATGGCTAAAGAAATAAAATTCATTCTTCAAAGGTGAAGAAAATGAAAAATGATTGGATGAAGGTAAATCCACAAAGATTAAGAGGAATATATCTTCAATCAGAATACGATAAGTTAATTGATCCCGTTGTGAGGTTCAAAAGAAATCTTGACCATATAGATAGCCTTAGAAAGCTTAGAAAGGAAATAAAGCGAATAGACAATGAAAGAATTTGATAATCTAATTAAAATATTATGTTCTTATTTCTCTACCCATAATGTTGAATATTGTATAATTGGAGGAGTAGCTGTACTTCTACAAGGAAGATTTCGCACAACAGAAGATCTAGATATTATTATACTACATCAGAATCTCAAAACAGATGATTTTACAAATTTCTGCAAAAAAGAACATTTATCGATAGAGGAGAATGAGTTGCTTGAGGGATTCAAGCAACAATCGCATATTTCGATTTTTGATTTTAATATGGGAGTAAGGATTGATTTGAAAGGAGTATATTCAACATGGGATCAATCTGTTGTCGATTCTGCAGAATCTTTTCTCTATGATGATGTTACAATTAAGATTGCTAAGCCAGAAACGATCATAATAGATAAACTTATGAAAGGAACACAAATAGACTTGGAAGATGCTTTTTCTGTTTATTTGAATAATAAACAACGAATTGATATCTCGAACCTCTATGATATGGCTAATTCACAACAAGTAGCCTCAGAATTAAGGGAATTTTTGCATCAAGTTAAAGCTTTGAAATAACAAACAGCTATTTCATTCATCCACCTGCTACAGGAGGAAAAATTGCTAGAATATCACCATTTTCCAAAGGTGTTTTAATTCCTTCAAGAGCTTTAATATTCCGGCCATTCTTTAAAATCGAAATCCAATTGTGTAGCTGATCATTCTCATCAAAAAGTAATTCTTTCATTTTAGGAAATTGTTCAATCACTTGGATTAGAAATTCATTAATGAAAATGCTTTTCTCTATCTCGTACTCAATTTCTCTTTCATTACTTATCTGTTTGAATTGTCCAAAAAATCTTGCTATAGCAATTAAATTAGTCTTACGCTCGGATGTCACTAGATATCACCAAAAGAATATTGTTCTGAGCTCAATTAGCTTTATCGAACTCTTCTTTCTTCAGCTTTTTCTTGTCTAGTTTCATAACTCGGGTTAAAGGTAAGAAATCTCTGAGCTCAATAAGCTTGGGAACTGCATAAGGAGGTAACTTCTCTCTACAGTATTCAAAAATTTCATCAACCGTTACTTGGTCTTTAAACTCATCCTTTAATACAACGAAAGCTTTAACTCGTTCACTACCAGGTCTATCAGGATCAGGAAGACCAATTACACCAGCCATCCTGATTGATGGATGAGCATGAAGGACATCATCAATAACTCTCGAATATACTTTCATACCCGATACGTTAATCATATCCTTTATTCTATCAACTATAGAGAAGTACCCGTCTTCATCCATCTTTCCTATGTCGCCTGTTGCTAGCCAACCGTCTTCTTGTACTCCTTTTCCCTTTGTTGGCCAATAACCAACCATTACCTGTGGCCCTCGAATTAAAATTTCACCTGGCTCTCCAATAGCTGCCTCTTCTCCCGTTTCAGGGTCTACGAGTTTAACTTCTGTATCTGGTACTGGTACACCTATAGAACGTTTTACTTCTGTCATAAATCTTGTAACTTTACTCACGGCAGAGATATTAATATGAGTTAAGGGACTAGTCTCAGTCATACCATATCCTTCAGTCATCGGAACTCCAGTTTTTTTTTCAAAAATTTCTGCAACGCTTGGAGGTAGAGCTGCCGCTCCTGAGATATATAAAATGGGCATCTTCCTAATATCAGTCTTTAGTAACTCCATGTAATGTGTGGGTACCCCATAAACTGAAAATGGGCGTTTTTTCTTGATTTTTGTTGCGATTTGATTTATATCTCTTGCGTCAACCAAAATCATTCTGATCCCCCAAGAAACGCTTGCATGGACAGCCCAGAGCCCATAAGCATGATAAATAGGTACGCAGATCAAAGAAGCTGATTTTCCGCGAACACTAGCTTTTAGTGGATTCAAAAACCATTGTATTGATTGTTTAATATTAGAAGTGATATTAAAGTGTGACAACATCGTTCCTTTGGGAACGCCAGTTGTTCCTCCAGTAAAAGGAAGAAGAGCTAAGTCTTCTTTCGCATTAATTGTAACAGCTGGAGGATTAGGTTCATTTTTCTCAATGAGGTCCGTTAGCAGATAAGCATCAGGTATTTTTTCCATTTCAGGTAGAGAGTAATCAGGAAATATTGCTACAGGT
>JAEOSP010000669.1 GCA_016840305.1 Candidatus Hodarchaeota archaeon | reverse complement strand
TTTTCGAAAAAGCCAATTACACAAAGAAATTAGGATGCGTGATTTCGCATGTACAATGAAAATTACCTGGTATATTGGTGAAGTAAATGTCATCAACGTCGAGCATAGGCAAAAGAACTGCCGTGAATATGTTTTTTGGAATATTTATCCAAGCTATGATAGCACTTGCCTTCGACTCTGGCGGAATCATTTCAGGTACCATTGCTAATATAGCAATGAATACTCAACAGATAAAATGGATTTTATTATTATATGGTCCCTTATTAGCTGCAAGAGGAGATATTGCTGTCCTTGCAGGAAAACTAGGCACAGGTTTGCATTTAGGAACTGTGAAACCTTCTTTTAGAAAAAATACCCCCGTATACAGGAGTTTAGTTGCTTCAACTTTAACAATTGCCATGTTAGATGCTTTCTTAGTTGGTATTGTAACCTATATTATGAATCTTTTAATATTTCCTGCTGAATTGAAGGTCTACAATCCCACATTATTTTTTGTAATTCCAATACTTGTTATGACGGTTGCAGCACTCATTTCAACTCAAATAACAAGTGCTGTTTCATTCTTTACATATAAAAGAGGATTGAATCCAGATGTTTACGTAGTGCCAGTGATGTCTACTGTAAACAATATTCTTATAACAGTAACTTTTGCTGGGATTTTAGCTGCCCTCAGACCATGGGGGCGGGATCATCCCTATATTGAAGTTAATGGTCAGGATGTTTTCGCTGTTGCACAGGGTAGTGAAATGCTTGCTACATATATAGCAATTATTCCCGCAATATTAGCTCTCGCTGGTACAGTCTATATAGTAATGAAAAACAGAAAAGATCATGAATACAGTAAAATGATGAAAGAAGCAGTTTTTGCAGTTTTCGCTAGTGCAATTATTGGTTCAATTACAGGCTTCATCCTAACACAAGGTGAGGCAGCCTTAGAAATCTATCCTCAATTATTAGTTGCTTTTCCCGCACTAATAGGCACTCTGGTTGATCAAAATGCAATCTTTGCGAATATGCTAATTACGGATTTCTCAGCTGGTTATACGGAACCGAGGATACAATCATTTAGAAAACCTGCGGTTTGGACTAAATTTGCGGGCATTGGTGCGGGTGGATTAGTGATTACGGCACTTCTAGGTCTTATTGGAACGTTCATTAAATTTAAAGAAGTTCGAATTATCTCTGAAGAACTTGGTAGACCGATTATTGTTCTAATGATTTTGGTTATGATTGTTACGATTATAGCAAATATTCTAGGGTTCATAATAGTTGGTGCATTAATTTATGTGTTGTCAATCTTTGCCTTTAGAAGAGAAATTGATCCGGATAATTTTGCAATCCCACTAACAGCTTGTTTAGCTGATTTAGCTTGTGCTGGATTTATCATTGTATTCTCATTTATTATGCTGCCAGGTGTTGGTGGTAGTCATGCAGAAGCGTTATCCTCGGTGGTAATTGCTTTCATAGGGTAGAAGTTTTTACAAACTTTAATTTTTAATCTTCTTTAGCTAATTTTACTTTCAAAGAATTTTGAAAGATTCATATACTATTTCAACATACATTAACTTGTCTAACAAGGAGCTTTGAACCTATTTCTTCTGTTGCACACTTCTAGTTAAAAGAGGATTTTGTGTAAGGAGATGTCGCACTAAAAAGCGAAAAATAGAAATAAGAATTAGCTTTATCAGCAACAAGATGGAAATTTGTTTCCTAAAATTTAGGAAATTTCTCTCTAAACCAGACCAAATGACTAAATTAAACTAGAGGAGTGTGAAATTACGTGAATAGAGTGAAAATAAAGGAGTGGTTCAAAAAACCAACCGTTATTAGAATCATACTCCTAATTGCTGTTCAAGCATTACTTGCTCTTCTCTTTGATGTTTTCGGTCTTGGTGCAGGAAGTATTGGAACCTTTACTTTCTTGAAATATGCTAGTATTACTCATCCAGCCGGGATTTTCACTAAAGCGGGTGCGTTTATTCTTCTTCTTTATCCTCCGTTACTATCTTCTGATGGTGGGATAGGAATTTTGGTTAGT
>JAEOSP010000668.1 GCA_016840305.1 Candidatus Hodarchaeota archaeon | reverse complement strand
TTTTGGTTAGTTGAACCAGCCAATAAAGTGCCTCCAAACGATTCTTCTATCTTCCTTCATTATTCTGATTTTAAATTCTTCAAAATTTGTTTAAATTGCCATGGTGAATCTTCTAAATCATCCCATAATCCTCGAGAAGCTACGATTATCAAATCGTCCTTAGTTTTTGCAAATCTTGATTCTAGGGTGTTTTCAACGCTAATTGGATAATCCAAGCGTTTTACGAGAACACCAACATTATCTAAGTCAGCAACCACATTTTGTTTGACGCCTGAAGTGGACTTAAATTTCCCAGGGTCAGAATTCATTGGAATATGAACTTCGTAATTGCTTCCAATTTCTTCTTTAATTTCTAAAAACAATTTTGAGAGTAGTTCATAAAAATCAGGCCCAGAAACAAGAGATTTGATTTGTTTTTCCAATTTCACCATTAATTGGTCCATCAATCGTCCTTTCTCAGAATTAGTTCGCTTCAACCACTCTATCTGCTTATCCGAAATTTTCTTCTGAAAAGAGCTAATCAGTTCTGGAGATAATCCAGAAGAGTCTTTTTCGGACTCCAAATGCGCAATTTTTCCTTTGGTTTTTTCTTTAATCGCACTTATGTTTGGATCTGCAGTTTTTTGAATTTCTACTAGTTCTGAATTAGCTTTGTTTTTTATTGTTTCAAGGAATTCATCAACATTATAGCTCATGGTTTTAGCCACCGATTCCAAGTAGAATCATGATAGCAATAACGAAGCTCAGGACTAAAATTGTTTCAGGGATAGCAATTAAGATAATTGCTGAGCCCATTTCATCTGGTCTTTCTGCTAGCATTCCTGCGGCACTACCACCAATTAATGCTTGAGCTATACCAGTACCAAGGGCACCTAAACCCAATGCTAATGCTGCTCCGATAGCTCTCGCCATTTGAAGGTCGATTTCATTGCTTTGCAATATTTCTAAGATCATTTTTATTTACTCCTTTGTTTAAATTTTTTCTTTTTGAATTATTTTACGATTTTATTAATATTTCTAGTTTGTACCATATGGTTTATAGCTATTGCCCCCTTCCAAAACAAATTGGGTGAAGAATTCAAAAACATTCAACCTCATTGAGTGAATCGATGGAGACAAAACTAAGATTACAATATTTATTAAATGAAGTCCTAACCCCAATAATAATCCGAAGGGAAATAATTGAGTTGTCAAGCTATTGCCAATTTTTCCCATCCAAGCTCCAACTAAACCAATTGCCATTAAACGAGCAAATGATAGGATGTTGGAAAACCGTTCTATTACATGAATTAAACCCGCAATCCCTTCTAATTTAATTAATATTGCTATTGAGATTAAAATTATCAGTAAATCGATAATGATAGCTGTTCCAGATAATGCTGGAGCAACTATTGAAACAACTAAGATAACTGGTATTGAACCCCAGATTAACAGTAGAAGCGAGTTACTATAGACATGAGTCATATGTTTTAATTTGAAATTATTGTACGCTCCGAGCACTAGTCCCCCTAAAATAATTACATAACCGATTAATATCGATATAATAAGCAATTCTTGGACATCTTGATACCTATCTAAAGCTGGTTTAATATGAAGATCAAGATCGTGGGCAATAATTTCTCCCAAATCACCAAATATTTCGAAGTATATAAGTCCAAAAACCATTGCAGAAACACAACTTATCATAAAAATTTCTGTAATATTTTGCAATCCCTGTTGTTGATTTTTCTTAAATCTACGACGAAGAATCGCAGCTATCAAGAAAATTGTTGTTGCATAACCTATATCTCCAACCATAAATCCCCAGAAGAAAGTAAATAAGACGAAAACAAGCGGAGTTGGATCTATAGAACCGTATTTTGGTAATTGGATAAGATTGGTAATTGTTTCAAAAGGTCTAACTATTCGGGGATTTTTTCTTAATACTGGAGCATCTTTTTCTGCTTTTGTTTTTGTTATTAGGACTCGATTTCCAAAACGTTCATTCAACTCTTTATCGAATCCATTCAGTTTTGATTTCGGAATGAATCCCTCTATTTCAAACGTATTTTCAGTTCCTCCCATTTTTTCTGCTAGTTGAAAAGCAGATAATCTATCGCTAGCTTCTAGATAGTAATTTCTCATTTTTTCAAATTCAGGAGATTCTACTATCTTTTTCTTTTCTTCCCCCAATTTTTCAAATTCTTTTTCATGAGTGGTGATCGTATTCTCAATATACGACGAAAAATCTTTTAGATCCATAGTTCGAAGCTCGGGTGAGAAAGCTAGTGAACTTAATCTTTCTCCAGATAGATATATTTGGACTTCATTTGTAAATGATTTATCAAATAACAATAGGACAGCAAAATAATTTTCGTCTACTCGTCTTGTAATTATTTCATATAAGCCCTTTGTTCGATTATTAATTTCTTTCTTAAATTCCATCAAATCAAGATCTGATTTTCTATTAAACATAAGTAAATTTGATTCTAGATCAGCTTTTTGTTCAATTTCTTTGATTAATGGTTTTATTTCCTTGAGTACTGGTTTGTATCTATTTAAGTGTTCTATTTTGGATTTTAACTCTTTTCTTTCCCCTTCTATCCTCCGAACATCAGGTTCAATTTTTGATAATAGATTCTCAAGGTCCTTAATTATGTTTATCGATGAACGTATTTCTTTTTGCTCCCCTGAATCTGATAATAATTCCTGATCTATCGTTGCGTAAATAGCAGAGGCTCGTGTTTCTAAGTTTTCAAGTTTTGCTTTCGTTTCACGAATATGCAGATCTTCATGAGTATCATCCATACCTCTTTGAGACGATTCAATAACATGAAAGACCTGCATTTCTCTTAGAACACTTATTAGCTCAAAAATATCTTCATTGATCCCAATCAATTTTGTCTTATACATAGTTTCGATCAAATATATTTCCGTCCTTTAATGAATTTAGGGTAAAATATTTTTTAGAAGCTTATTGATTATTTCTTCCTCTCTCTCTTCGTATTTTGAGTTAATTTCTTGAAAAGTTCTTTCTTCTGACTCTTCGATGTTTTTAACGAAATCTCTGAATTTTGAATTAATATGGGAGATCTGCTCTTCTTTTCTTTCATTGATCTCTTTTAACTTCATTTGATAAGTTTTATCGCTATCTTGTTGCGCTTCTTTAATTTTCTTGGCAACCTGACTTCGTACTTCAAGAATTTTTGCTTTTAAAAGCATTTCTTCAGATTCGATTTGTCCTTTTAGATGATTTTTTGGAGAATCTTGAACCATGGTCTCATTCCTTTCCTTAAACGGTTTAACTTAAGTTAATCTCAATAAAAAGTTGGTTGCTTGTGTTATCTCAATGTGAAAATACTTACTTGTAATTAATGTCTATCTATGTCATTTTTTCCTTCAAAAGGCTTAATGAAAGTAATGAAAGAGAGCACTCTAAGAATTGTGAGGTTTTTTACTTTCTAAAAGACCTATAAAGGCAATTTCGATCTAACCTTTTTATATCTCACTGAAATATACTTACCTTTTAGGTATCTAATAATCTAATTGTGAATATCGTATTGTAATCGACTTGTAATATCGTAATCGTCACGTAACAATCCCACGTTCTCAATAAATTTTGTAGCACATTGGAATTAAAATCGAAAGGTCTTTTTAGTAAAATTCTGGATCCTTATAATAGATATTAGGACATGAAAATACGACGTGAATTCGAGTAGTTAAAAATGCGAGTGTTATTAGGTATCACAGGTCATATGGGAAGTGGTAAATCTTTAGCGGCTGATATTATTTCAGAACGTTACCATTGCAAAAAGATTCGGCTTTCAGGTAAAATGAGAGAAATAGCTAAAGAGCTACAAATAGAACCCACTCGAGATTTTCTTCAGGGAATTGGTAAGTTTATGAGGGATTTTGACGACGATGTGTGGGTGAGATATGTATTCAATCAAATTCAATCGTCTGAATCATCATTTGTTATTGATGATATTAGAAGAAAAAATGAAATTTCTTATCTAAAGCCCTTAGGATTTAAATTCATAAGAATAGAGTCAGATTCTTCAATAAGAAAGAAACGAATTGAAAAGAGAGGGAATGTTACTATCTCAAGTTCAGATTGGTGCAGATGGGCAGAACATCTTACGGAAATACAGGTATCAGATTTAGAAGTGGACACGGTAATTGTAAATAACAGTTCTGAACAAGAGTTTGTCAACCAGCTTGATGTGATAATGAGGAAATTTTATTTGAATCTGGAGAAGTAAACAGAGAATCTTAATCGTAATCTTTCAAAAGGTCCATAGATCCTTTCATTTTTGATTCAACTTTCTTCTTTTTCCGAGTTTCTAAAGCACCTTTCAATTCGTCAACACTGAACTGATCTGAGTCAACTGGCTCTTCCATAGCCGATCCTGTCAAAACAGTAGCCTGTCCCCCTGGAGGAATGCCTGTGTGTGGTCGTCTAACCTGGCGAAGATAGATTTGAATAGAATCTACAAAACTACGAGCCATTTTCATTACTAGAGGATCAATAGATTGAGGATTATTCATACCATACTCAATCCCTCTTTGAATTTCACCAATTTGAGTATTGATTGCATCGGGATTTGACTTATATGATCGACTTGTGAGTAAATCGATCATTTTCTTTATTTCTTGTCCTATCCAAGCAGTGTAATCATGTTCAGACATTTTTAATTCCTACTACTTATTGTATTACTGGTTTAGCTTTTTATGGGTTACTAAATTTTTCTTGTATTATACTCATTCTGAGTCCTTCTTACTCGTAAATTCCATCATTTCATCTATAAGCTGGTTCGAGTACTCATCCTCAGCAGCTGAAGATTTGTCAACCTCTCTCATGAATTTTTCGCTCATGAGTTGATATTTTTGATTAAAAAGGTCTATCCATCGTTTTTTCTTTTGTTCTGCTAATTTATGAAGCATTGAATCTAATATTCCAATAAATTGACTGGTTACTTCTTTTGGGTCAGATTGCTCGGCTAGTTTAGCTATAACATTATCAAGGATTTCTAATGTCTGGATATAATTTTCTGATTCGAAAAAAATGTTTATTTGATTTTTAAGAACTTTAAAGGTTGTGGTTGATCTATTTATTTCCTGAGAAAGAGTGATTGCGCTTTCTTGACAGAATTTCACTATCTTTTTCTTCTTACGGTAAAAATTCGATATATCAATTAAAAGTGATGATGCTTGATCTTTGCTTACATCATCCAAGGTTTTTGAAAGTGAGACCATTATGCCAAGTATAAGCATAGTAAAGGACTCTTGGCTTTTCTTGGTTAGAAGAGCTCGTAAATATCCTAATATCTTTATTCTAGCTGCAGAGCTAATCGAATCAAAGATGATTTGATTAATATTAAAGAGCTTAGACATTTCAGTAAATAACGATTGTTTGAATAATGTTTCTAGGATGTTTATTACATAATAAATAATACTCTCTTCTGCTTCTGCTATCTCAGATAAACTTTCTATTACCAATGAAGTTTGACGATAGTATTCCTCTCTTTCATCATCTTTGATTAGGTTTAAAGCTAGATCAACGTAGTAATCTAGTGTACTTTTAATTACCGGTGACATTGTTTCCGTGGTGGATACTAGTAATTGAAAGTACAACTTGATAAGATCTTTTGCTTTATCAGGAGTCTTTTTGACAAATAATGGTAAATAATCTCGCATCATTTCTGCTGTTTCGTTAATTCTAGATGCTTCTATTCCGTTTGTGGCAATATCATAAACCCTGGATAGCGCAGCTTCATAATTTTCTCTCCCTATAAACGCATCTACCTTTTTACGTTCAACTTGAAGTACCATTTCCGTTTGATTAAGGTGTTTGTAGATTCTCTCTTGTAATTCGATAAATCCGAGTGCCTCATCAAATCGTTTTTGAGAAAAAAGTTCTTCTATAAATGAATTTAATACTCGTAGCAGTGGATCGGCAGATTTACCTAGGTCTGTAATCATTGCTCCTGATAACGGTGCCCAAGCTCGTTCTAGAAATATCATTGTGTAAGGGATATTTCCAATACTCCAAACTTTTCCAGCTTCAGTCAGAGCAATTGAAGATGATTCTTGTATCATTTCTAACTCAGTATAGATATTAAGGGCTTGATCAACCAGAGTAAAGTAATTATCAAAATCCTCCTCTGCAAAACGTGCTTCTGCTGACGTAAGGTATGTATCAGCCATAGAAAGGGAGCTTACTGACTCCTTTCCCTGTGTTTCCTCTAAAAGTTCCATCCCCTTATCTGCTTTTCCAAGTGTCAGTAGAGCAGAAGCAAATCTCTTTTGAAATTCTCCTATCTGTTCTTGTGTCCCAATTTTAGACATAATGGCTTTAGCAGCTTCAAATTGCTTAAAAGCTAGGTTCTCATTTTGAGGTAAAATTCGAATGGCTCTTTCAAGCATTAGCTCCGCAGCAGCATCATCCTGTTTCAAATGTGTTAGACACAATATAAGAAATTCTAAAAATCGATCCGCTTTCAATTCTTCAGTTGGTGTTTGAGAGAATAGATCTTTCTTTTCCTCGATATAATCCAAGATCATGCCAACTTTGTCCATAAGTTTCTCTTGGAAGAATATTTGGAAAGCTCTATCCAGATAGTCGAATCCTTCATCTAATCGATCTTGATCGATGTGAGCAGAAGCAATTTCAAAGGCAGCATCACCTTGAGGTTCTTTGAGTCCTAGGTGGTCATAAAGATGTGAAACTAATGAAAAAACAGGATCTACATAACTAATTTCGTTTTCATTCCTTACAAATCGTGTTAGAAAAGATTCAAGTTTTTGGACCATTGGGATTATATCAATTTGCCCCGCTTCAACGTCGATTAAAAAATTAACTTGATTGTGCAGAAGGGGAATAATAAATTGGTAGATTTGCCTATCTAGCAATTTCTCAATCATCGTATTGGATCGATCAATAGCTCTTTTAGCATTCTTAGTACGTCGTAAATATTCAAAATTTTGTCTAAAGTGATTTAAAGCTTCATCTACTTGACCGATATCTAATAAATAGCATGCTTGTTCCGAGTAAAGTATATCATATTTCTCTCCCTCATTTAAAAGTAAATATACAGTTCCTAGTATAGATATCATATCTTGTTGAAACATAGTCATCTTTAATTGTTCAAATTGTTCTTCTAGAACATTAGAGAAGGCCATTAAAGATTCTTTATCCGCCTGTTGGAAGTAGTCAACTGTTTTCTGCAGTATAGCTAATTGCTGCTCATGATCTCCCCACTGAGCATAAAATTTAGCTAACTTAACATTGAGCCATCCTGCGGGTAGTTTATCATTAATATCAAGATAAGCTTTTTCTAGAAAGTCATGGAGTTTTTTAACTTGCTGAATGTCACGTTGTATAAGTAAATCATCAATGGTTGATTCAATTTCATCCCCAATTCGATGAAGTCCCGAGAAACGGGAATTATTAATCAGAATACTAACTGCTCTCGCCATATACGGGAAATCATCTGATATCAATCTTTGTTGCTTTATCTGTTTTCCCATTTCATAAATGTAAAGTGCCACTTCTTCGACTTCTAACCCTTTCCCTAATGTTTTACATAGATTCGCAATCTTATCAAAAATCTTCATAGGAAGTAAATTTTCTAATTTCGAAAAATCTGTTCGCGATGATTGGTTTAGTAATTCATTGAAAATTCTCTTTCCTTCCTCATATAAATGAAGAATGATTTTTTGAGGAACAGATTCATCCCCAACAAGTTGTGAATTTTGAATAGCTTCATCATAAGCCTGAAAAGCTGCTTCCAATTGTGTATTGGTAAGGTTAATATTACCAATTTCGAATAAAAGGGCTGATACTTCATCTAGTGACTTGGCTTGTAAGTGAGCATCTTTAGATCGTGAAATCAGTGCGTCTGCAATTTCTCTTTTAGTGATATCAGTGAAATGATTTTCTAATAACTGTAAGCCCATTTCTGCATAAACAATTTTTTCAATGTCTACTACCATTTTGTTATGTGATTCATCATCGAAAAGGTTGCGAGCTTCATCAAACAAAAAGAAACCTCTTTCAAGGGAATATTTACGAATATTGATTTCTGCTTCTGCAAGTAAGGCGTTAAAAATTTCCTCATTGTTCTTCATCAATGAAAAAATGATGCGAGATTTTTCAAAAGCTTCTTCTGCTTCGTTTTCAGTTTTTTTATTATAAGCTAGCTTTTTTCCAACCTCCACAAACACCTTACCAGCGAGAATGTATTCAGAGTTACGTTGAGCAATACCAGAAACTATTTCACGACATTCGCCAAGAAAATACCTTGTCATTGCTCCATTTTTTGTAAGATACTCATCATTCTCTGTTAGAACCTGAATATATTCCTCGATAATTGGAATAGCTGCTGCTGCATATCGGAATAGTTGCTTCTGAGTTTTATGTTTTCCTTTTCGTGCTGAATTTATCATTTTTCTGTAAAGAAAAATTATGGATTCCGTATTCTTTGTATTTTGCCGAGAAGCGAATGCACGTTCGAGATACTTCAGTCCTTCCTTGACATCACCTTGTTCAATTAGAGTGTCAGCAATCGTAATTGCTAACTTCGAGGCTTCATCCCATTTTTTCTTTTTTTCCAATTTATTCAGAGATTTTTCTTTTTCTTCTTTATCCATTTCGTTCCAGCCATATTATCAGGAAGTGCGAAAATCTTGATTTATTTATCGAAAGGAGCATTATCCAGTAATTATCAGTAATTTAAGTTTTTTGACCAATCTTGTAAGCCCAGTTGCGTCTGAAATTCCTTGTAACTCTTATCAAAGCTATTAGTTATAAAAGAAATGTTTTCAAATTTAGGTTCTTTAAAATTACGAAGTTTAAATTAGTTTCTCCCCAAGCAAGTAAACTAATTATTTCCCAAGTTCTCGGAAGCATTCTAAATAACTTTATATAGAAACACAACTAAAGTAGTTAGTTGTTGCTAGGAATACTTCTAAGAGCACCTGAAAATTCAGCCAAGGATAGAAAAAGGAATGCGAGTAGCAATATTTGCAAGCGAGATGGATCCATATGTTAAGACTGGAGGCTTAGCTGATGTAATAAGTGCTCTACCTAATGCTTTATCTCCGTATGTGAAAGATGTAGATGTATTTATACCTTATTATCGTGATGTTTCGAAGCTTAATCTGCCAACAGAAGATCTTGGTATTACATTCAAACTGAAAATTGGTAAAAGAGAATTCTCTGGAAAAGTACTCAAAATAAAACAGAAAGGAGCTAGCGTTTATTTCATTGATAATTACCAACTTTTTCGCATACGGTCTCAACTGTATGTCAAAAACGAAAAGGATTATCGTGATAATCTCGAAAGATTTGTTTTTTTTAATCAAGGGGCCCTCAGTGCAGTAGAACAAATATCTAAGAATACCTTTTACGATGTATTTCACTGTCACGATTGGCAAACGGCATTAATACCACTATATACTAAACTTAATCCTTTTTTTGGACAAAAAAGACCAATAACCGTATTTACTATTCACAATCTTGCTTTCCAAGGTAAATTTCCCCGTTCAAAGTTTTCAGTCCTTGGTATCCCAGAGAAATACCTGCATCCTGATTATATTGAAGCCTGGGGACAAATTAACCTAATGAAGGCAGGTATTATTTTTTCTGATGAAATTACAACAGTTTCTCCCACTTATGCGAAAGAAATTCAAACGGAGGCTCTCGGAGCTGGGCTTCATAAAACGATAACATTCCGTAAAAAGCAATTAACTGGGATTTTAAACGGAGTAGATTACTCTGTTTGGAATACTGACAAGAATCCCAATTTGGCAGCTAAATATTCTGCAGAAGATTTAAGCGGAAAGAAAATATGTAAACAACAACTTCAGAAACTATTTGATTTACCAACCAAACCGAACATACCGATTTTAGGAGTCGTCTCACGATTAGCTTGGCAGAAAGGTATGGACTTAATTCTTGAAGTTCTACCAGAACTTCTCAGAACCTCCCAACTCCAGTTTGTTTTGTTAGGATCAGGAGATTCTCAGCTTGAAAATCAGTTTCTAAATATGTCTAAAGAGTTTCCAGATAATGTAGGTATCAAAATTGGCTTCGGTCAGGCTTTAGCACATATAATTGAGGCTGGTATTGATATATTTCTGATGCCTTCCCGATATGAACCTTGTGGATTGAATGATAAATATAGCTTGAAGTATGGGGCAGTTCCAATTGTACATGATACAGGTGGATTAGCTGATAGTGTAATAGATTATCAGGGAAATCCAACTGAAGGAACTGGCTTTATCTTTAGAGAATTCAAACCTAAAGCCTTTAATCAAATAATATTGAATGCCCTGAAACTATTTCAATCCAAACCCACATGGGAGGAAATGATGAAACGGGGAATGCAAATCGACTTCTCTTGGTCTAAAGCTGCAGAAAAATACATACAGGTATACAACAGAAAACCCGTTTAAGAGGTAATTGATATGGTTGATTTATCAGTCTTGAAAGGAACTAAAGATCGTCTACCAAGTGAACAAGTGCTACGTGAGCAAATTATTAATGAAATAAAAAAAGTATTTCAGCTGTATGGTTTTCAACCAGCGACAACACCGATTCTCGAAATTTGGGAAGTACTCGCTTCAAAATATGCAGGAGGAGAGGAGATTCTAAAAGAGACGTACAAGCTAAAAGACCAAGGAAAAAGGGAATTGGGACTAAGATATGATTTATCTGTTCCTTTAGCACGATTAATAGGAATGAATCCCCAATTGAGTAAACCATTCAAAAGATACGAAATTGGGCCATGTTTTAGGGATGGACCCATAAAAAAGGGGAGGTACAGAGAATTTGTTCAATGTGATGCCGACACAATAGGCGTAGCCTCAATGCTTGCTGATGCTGAATGCTTAGCAGTAGCTCATCAAATCTTTAAATCTTTAGGTATTGACGTCTATTTGGAAGTTAATAATAGGAAATTATTATCGGGACTTCTAATCTCTGCAGGAGTACCTGCTGATTTACTTAGTACTACCATTCTTTCCATAGATAAAATGAAAAAAATTGGTATTGAAGGAGTACAAGAGGAATTAGATCAAAAAGGGGTATCTCCAGATTTGTCCAGTAAGATTTTTGAATACTTCACAATAGAAGGAGACTATTTAGAAATTTTGGATCAACTGGAGAAAAAGATGGACGATCCTGTAGGTTTAAAAGGAATTTCAGAGCTTCGCGAGCTTTATCACTACATTTCAATTTTTGGAATTGAAGAGGATGTTAAATTGCTATACAGTCTTGCTCGTGGACTTGAAATATACACTGGAACAGTATTCGAGGCTTTTGCGAAAGATACTAAGCTTCTCGAATCCAGTCTTTGTGGTGGAGGACGATATGATAAAATAATTGGGGAATTTATTGATTCTGAGAAGGAAATGCCAGCTGTTGGAATTTCTTTTGGACTAGATACAATTTATGATGCCATAGCTTCTCAACGACCAGCCACTGAATCTGTTACCCAAGTTTTTCTTATTCCAATTAAAACTCTTGATGCTTGTGTAGAAATTGCTTCAGAACTTCGTAAGAATGGAATAGCAACAGAAGTAGATTTGTTAAATCGTCGTGTATCAAAGAATATGGAGCACGCAAATCGTATGAAGATACCTTATGTCATCATAGTTGGGAAAAGAGACTTAGCTCAAAATTTAGTCACTCTTAAGAATATGGAAGAAGGAAAAGAATCATCAGTAAAACGTGATGATATCGTAAAAGAAATACAGAAATCTATTTAAAAATAAGGAATCTACTTGTCTGTATTATAGATTTTTGATTAATCTTGGGATCGAATGAATTCCAGTAAAATCCAGCTGTACTCATCGCTTTGTGTCAAATAAGGGAAATGATTAGCACTTTCATCAAATGTGTATACTTTAGCATTAGAATATGTTTGACATAGGTCCTTCTGAAGAGAGAGTGGTATTAAAGGGTCATTTTTTGTTTCAATGATAAATACGGAATTTATTAACACCTTTTCTAAAGTGATATTATTAATAAAACCTCGTAACCGCGTTATGAGTGTCTTCTTCTTCAAAGAATTCTGTAGTTGATCCATCAGGTAATTTCGAGTAGATTCATGATCAATTGAATTCAAGCTTTTTTTCATAATGAATTTTAAAATAAAACTATGTATTAGTCGTTCATATTTTAAC
>JAEOSP010000667.1 GCA_016840305.1 Candidatus Hodarchaeota archaeon | reverse complement strand
TCTAATTCTAACAGTATTAATTTTTACATCTTCTGCACAACAGCCGTTTGCAGGTAAGACAAAGCACAAGACCGTTAAAAAGATGAGCAAACGACAGGTTCGGAAGGCTCAGAATGGCAAAACGTATTACTACAGGACAAAGAGTGGGAAACTTAAAAAACGTAGACGATGGTAGTCTTTATATCGATAATTGGCGGTGTTATTTTCCTTGCTGCTGTTGTGTTATTGATAATATCTTACCGGGGATGCAAGGAGATTAGAGAAATTGAAGACCGTGAATTATGAAATTCGTTGATGGAGGTTACTATTGGGTGTCAAGGCGAGGAAGAGACAAGTACAGAATTGCCATTTACTGTGCCGAAACTGATACCTTTTGGTTGGATGAAATTTACTTTGCCACAGTTATTTTAGATGTTGATGAAAAACAAATATTACGATGAAAAAACTATTTACAATTCTACTAATCATGTTTGCCGTACAAGGTATGGCGCAAGATTCAAAGCTATTAATCGGAGGTACTGATAAGTGCGACACCTTACAAGTAAGCGGAAATATAATGACTTTGGAAGATGTTACGAAAGAAGGAGCTATCCCTGAGGAGTTGAGAAATCGGCTAATTGCACATCACCACAGTATTTATCGAATACCTGAACCAAATTACAATGAGAATCGAGTAGTCATAACTAAAGGACTTATTGAAAAGTACACTGAATGGTGTAATGAACTGACCGTAGATACCGTTTCCTGTCAGCTAATAAGGGATGAGTATCGTCTAAAAAGAGATGGGAGAGTTTTGTATTTAGAAAGCTACAAAGGAGTTTCAAATAGAAAAATATACAATTCAAATGAGGTTTATAGGAGAGTCCTGCATGATGAGCTTGTTGAGTATTATGCAGTCGGTAAAAAGAAACGATGCAAGCCAACATTCGAAGGCTTTTATAAATGGTTAAAGAAATGAACAAATTCGATAAGCTAACAAACAATAAATTTACGAGTGCGATCTTAATGTTCGTATTTTTCGTATTGGTATTACTAATCTTAAACTTTCTGAACTTATAATGACCGATTTAAAACGATTTAAGAAGACTTTGCTTGATATGAAGTGTGACTTTGCATCAGTAGCAACTTTAGTAGGACATACCGTTTCTGTGTACTCTGAAACAGGAGAAATGCAATTTGAATTTGACAGGGATGAACAATTTAGCAGGACAATTTGATAATAACAGATTATTTCATAATTTTACAGCTGGTGATTCATTTCAGTTTAAAGGTTTAGTTGGTTTTAACCCACTTCTGTCGAGGAGTGGGTTTTTACATTAAAGCAAATACCATGGGAAAAGTTAAATTAACAGCAGGATTGAATTTTGCATTTATAGCCCACAATTACGAATGGAATCCAATGAAAAAGCAGGGATTCATGTTACAAGGGAGTTCAGGCTCGGGAAAAACGCAGGATGCACTTCGGTTTATTATGACCTACTGCTCAAATAACGCCAATAAAGGGAAAGACTTGTTTATTTGCAGGGAAACCTACTCAGCCTGTAAGATTACTGTAATGAGGGACTTCTTTAAGATATTGAAGGAGACAGACCTTTACGATGTTAAAAATCATATTCAATCTCATCCACAGAAGTACATTTTAGATGGGAACATGATTAGTTTTGGCGGTCGTGATGATGCTGCTGCTTTCGGACAGAGGAATGACCTTGTTTACTTCAATGAATTAATGCTGGATTCGGACGAAAAGGCATTTATCCAACTAGAAGGTCGTTGTAGAGAAATATTCATCATAGACTACAATCCTATCTATACCAGCCATTTTATTTATGACAAAATCAAGAATAGACCTGATGTTTGGTTTATTAAAACAACTTTTCTGACCTGTAAATTTCTTCCTGAAGGTGAACGTGCATCAAAACTTGGATACGAACCGACTCATCCACTTGACCGGCACCTTCCGATTGAAAAAAGAAGACCTCATCCGACCAATATAGATTCGGGTACTGCCGATGAATATCTGTGGCGAGTTTTTGGTGAAGGTGAAGCTGCTGCTGCTGAAGGAATAATCTTTGAATACATTACTTGGATTGAGGAACTTCCAAAAGATATTGGTGTTTCCCATGCTATTGACTTTGGTTTTACGGTCGACCCATGTGTTATTGTCCGTGGAGGAGAAGACGAAAAGAACATTTACCTGGAATGTCTTTCCTACGAAGCAATGGAGACTCCCGAAGCAATTGATGAGTATGCGAATTCTATTGGTCTTAATAAAAAAATACCTTGCACCTGTGATTCATCTGATAAACACACTTC
>JAEOSP010000666.1 GCA_016840305.1 Candidatus Hodarchaeota archaeon | reverse complement strand
CACTAAGCACAAGAGAGACTCCAGCTAGGCAAACGAATGTCGGAGCACACCAGTGAGACACAAATCTGAGAAGAAATTGCAATAAATCAGGTAATATTTCAGGACGCTTAGCATAATAAAACTCTCCAAAAAATCTTCCTGAATTCCAATAAGTTGAGGCGTGATCAAGAGCCATTAAAATAATTGCTAATCCTCGTACAATATCGATTGCGGATATTCGTCCTGTTAGTTTGGAATTGTCAGCGAGGGAAAATTCTTCATCGTACACCAAGTTGAAACATCCTATTCAAAATATCTCGAAAAGAAAATCGAATGTGGACAATGGATTTATTAGAATTTTAAAAGTTTAGATTACGGTAGGTCTTCTAGACTTGAAAAAAAAGAAGAACATTTAACATCATCCCAAAGGTATCCAATGATTTTTCATTTTGTATAACTTATCTCAATATTTAATCATCGAGATCTAGGAGGGATGGATGTTAAGTTTTTTAAAGAAAACTTTTTTTGACTCTTTGAGATTGAAATGTCTGAAGAATTACTGAAAAAACTTGATTCTAAATACGCATTGAACCTTCTCAAGGATTTAATTCGTATCAACTCAATTGTGGGTAATGAGAGGGATTTAGCTGAATTCCTCAGAAATGAACTAGAAGCTCTTGGCTTGAAGGTTACGCTTGATGAAGTAGAGCCAAGAAGACCAAATGTGTACACGAAATTAATTGGAGCTAATACAGGAAAAAAACTTAATTTTAATGGTCATACTGATACAATTCCTATTGTAGATGGCTGGGAAACTGATCCATTTGATCCTATAATTAAGAACGGAAAATTGTTCGGTTTAGGTGTGTGTGACATGAAAGCAGGAATTGCTTGTACACTAAACATGATCCGTGCATTTGTTGAATCGGGTTATTCGTTTCATGGGGAACTTTCATTTTCAGGTGTTATCGATGAAGAAGCGTTTGGTAAGGGTGCAAAAGCAATGATGACATCGGAATATGGAAAGGTAGATGCGATTGTACTTGGAGAACCATACTCTGGGGATGAATTGAAACCAATACCTCTCGGCTTGACAGGGAAAATATTATATGAAATTACAGTTAAAGGTAAGGCAGCTCATGCGTTTCGGCCACAGTTTGGAATTAATGCTGTTGAAGAACTTGGAAAAATTCTTGCAAACCTTGATAAACTTCATTTTCTGGATCATCCAGAATTTGGCAAGGGAAATTATTCTACTTTGAAAATTGAGGGTGGTTATGAAGTTTATTCCGTTGTTGTCCCAGCTCTTTCTCGAATGGAGGTAAATCGATTATTAGTTCCCGGTGAAACCGTTCAATCAGCTATTGATGATATGAATAGGTTAATTCAATCATTAAATCTGTCTGCTGATGTAAAAGTAAACATAAAACCCCCTCGTTATGAAGCTTACATTAATGATCGTAATGATCCAATTTTCCAAGTGTTTGACAATGCTTATCGTACAGTAATGGGAAAAGCTCCTCTATATGAATATACTTCAGGTATTACGGATGCAAATATTTTTGCTGGAGAAGGCAAAATTCCTTGTCTTCACTTAGGCCCTCACCAAGAATCAGCTCACCAAAAGAATGAATATATTCCATTAGATTGTATAACACCATTATCTGAAATGTACACGTTAATTGCTGCAAATTTCCTTAAGTAATTCTAACGCTGATTAAATTGGTTCTAATTACAAGAATAATGGAGAAATTGCTAAATATATTCCAAATCCAATCATAAAGAAACTACAACAGACAATAATTGCTTTATAGATAAAATTCGTTATAAATTTATGTGTTATACCTATTCCGAATGTTACTGCACCATACCACGCAAAATCTCCTAATTCATGTCCAATGAAGAACCCCCAAAACTCAGGCAAATTTGAGAGCGAAACTGAGAACTGAGTCATGAAGTTCATTCCAATAACAGCCCACCATAACCACCAATAAGGATTGGACATTGAGATAAATACTCCCCCTACAATTGGATGATTGGTTAAGTTTGTGTTTTCTTCATCTATTCGAGAGATTTCATCAATATTAACTTCTATCGTATTTAAATCTCTCAACAGATTTAATCCAAAATATAATAATAACGCTCCCCCACCTAGTCCAATTAAAATTACGACATTATTATCTGAGAGAAACGGTCCCATTCCCATAAGAAGAATAAGGATCAATATGAATTCAAGAATAGCATGTCCAATACAAACATATATTCCAACCAAGAACGCTCTTGATTTAGCTTGAATCGCTTTGTAAATTGTATATGTCAACAAAGGACCTGGTGACATTGCTCCTGTAAGCGCAACAAAGAATGCAAGTACCAATACTTCATGGAAGCTCATTAAATATGCTTTAAAAAGTCGATATAATAAGTAATCCCGATTCTGGTTACAAATGAATATCTAACCCTTCCTGATTCTCTAATTCTACTAGTTCAATCTCATATAACGAATCATTCAGAATTGACCAGAAGTTTTTATCTTCAACTAACAGGAAACTTAGAAACATCTAAATCTACAGAAGACTTGTATTTTGTTGAATATACAAAATTTGCATTTGACGTAGTTAATTTTTCGTTGATACTATATTTAAAAATGTGAGACTCAAGATCTTTTCAGGAGATTATTTACCAATGAAAACAGCAGGAAAAGTAGCTCTTGTAACAGGGGCAACGAAAGGAATCGGAAAATCAATATGCAATAAACTTATGGAATTAGATATGAATCTTATAATTACTGCACGAAATTTAGAATCATTAAAGAAGCTCAAAAATGATCTCAATACCAAAGGAAAGGGAGAAGTCATTTTTGTGAAAGCAGACCTCACAAAAGGAATAGAAATCAAACAGCTTGTAGAAAAAGCGATGAGTCATTTTGGTGCTATTGATATTTTAATAAACAATGCAGGAGTAGGTCTTTACAAAAGAATAGATCAATTTGAATCTTCTGATTACGATTATATATTTGGTTTAAACGTTAAAGCTGTTTTTTTACTTACTAAATACGTCGTACCACATATGATTGATCGTAAGGCAGGCCATATAATCAATATTAGCTCTATAGCTGGGAAAAATGGGTTTAAATCAGGAACATTGTATTCTGCATCAAAGCATGCTATTCAAGGTTTTACTTGGTCATTACGGGAGGATGTTAAGGAATATGGTATCAAGGTTACTGCTGTTTGCCCAGGTAGTGTCGCAACTGGATTTGGAGGAAAAAATATGAACAAAATTAGTCAGGTTGAATGGTCATTAGAAGCAGACGATGTAGCTCATGCCATTGGCTTTTTAGTAACAGAATCTGATACAGTTAACACTGCAGAAATCATTATGAAACCCAAGTATAATCCTCGGACAATTGATTGGAAAACTAGAGTATAACAAGAATTATGATAACTTTGATGAGCCCTCCCGTTAGCAAAGAATTTCGCAAAAAGGGTAATTTATGATACTTAATAGAGAACAAACTCACTTTTATCTTTGTTTTGATGAAAACTATCAGTAGCAGGTATTTCAACACTTGTTGAAAAGAAATGAAAAAAGGTGTATCTGATTACTTTTTATTGATCCTAATTGAAATATCTTTTACAGAAGCGTTAACAGAATCGGTTATTAAACATGATAAGCAATTTTAAGAAAAAATTTTCGATTTTTCTATTCCTCCTTATAGCATTAATTATGTTTAGCTCTTTGAAATCGTCATTATCATATGTAGAAAGTGTTTCAGAATCACGCTTGTTGTTTATTACAGATAATGGAGCAGATTTTGAACTTGCAACATCAATAGCTCAGAATCTTAATAAAACTCCTACAATTATTGATATCAGAACATCTGATGATTTGAATCTTGTCTTTTCGACCTACAATGTTTTAGAAAATTATGATGCAGTGATGTTAATACTTAATCAGGTTTCCAATCCACTCAATGAGAATGGAATAGTGGAATTAACTACCTTCATAAATGAAGGAGGATTATTCGGTATAGTCTCAACTAATATTTGGCATTTTAACGACTCTTTTCACTCTTTACTCGGTCTTAGCATTAATGAACACGGGCCAAAAGAATTTCCAATGGGAAATACAACCGGATCTATTCAAATATCAGTAAAAAATGATAGCTTTTTACAAATCCCCTTCAATTATGTGAATGATTCCACTTTGAACATTCAAGCAGCCATAGGAATTAGTGATACTCTAGATTCTTCATATCAAATAGCTGTGAGTAATAACGCTGGTGAAGGAAATGCTTCCATCAATGCATTCCAACAACAAAAAGGGTTCATTATTAGTGTTCCATTATCACCTGTTGTATCAACGTCATCACTAAGCGAACTCTCTGAATTACTTTCTTCATTGACCTATTCTGGTTTAGAAATTGTCCAAAACAGTAACATTACTGAAGAAAATACACGAACAAGTACTTCCCCAGGTCTACTTTTTTCTATATCTGAGGAAGCTATCCAAACGGGTTTAATCGTCGGTAGTATTTCAATTCTTATAATCGGTATGGTATACGCTGTTTCACAGGTACTTAATAGAGCAAAAATTTCTTCAGATCTACCAAAAGACAGATCTTTGTTCACTTCACTCCTATTAAGCCCGATTATTTTTATTGGTCAGATATTATACCCCCCGATCGTTAGAAGAATTGATGAATACGATGTTTTTGAGAATGAATATAGGAACCAAATTCTTGAAATCTTACAAGATCGTGACTTCCTTCATTTTCGTGAACTAAAACGAGAGTTAGAAATTGGCACTTCAAGTTTACGCTGGCATCTTCAGGTTTTGGAGGATTTTCGGATCATAGATCGACAAAAAAGAGGCCAATATGAAATTTACTATTTAATTAGAAAGAAACCAGAACCTAGCTTCCTAGAACTTTATTTTGCGATCATAAGCGGTGGTGGTTTTGGCGTAGCTAAGGCCTTTACTATGAATGAGTCTTGGGATTTAGAAGCATTATCAGAATATCTAGGAAAATCGAAAGAAGCCATTCGATATCACTGCAAGAAATTTGAAGAGATGAATTTATTGGTACCAAACGGCCGACGATATAAACTTAATCCGCAAAAACAACAAATTCTTCTAGCTGCAGTTAAACGTCGACAAAAGACAAACTGAAATTTTAGTATAACGAATAATTTCTTATATTTACGACAATATTAAACTGAAACTTCACAAAAAAAGTGTTCCTCAAATATTATTAAATATCAATAACTAATATTGAAATGACTTGTTTATAATTAGATTGATCAAGTTCAAAATAAATAGTGATTAAAATGAAAAATAAATACAATTTACCCTTATTATTACTAATCAGTCTTGTCTTAATGACTACATTTAGCCAAGGGGTAGCAACTGGTAAATACATGCATACAAAGGTAGTAGATGAACCTACTCCTCCAGTTGAACCTTGGTTAACCGTACTTAATGGAACAAGAGTAAATATAGAAGCTGGTAATCGTACACATTTGAGATTCCACAATGGAACTCAAATCCAATTGCAAGTCAATGAAAGCGTGCAATTGCAAATCAACGAATCAAAAAACAACCCCACAGGTGAGGTAATTCCAATCCAAATGCGAGCGGTTCATCGATATTTACACATCGAATTGAATGGTACGGTTGCTATGAATGCAACTATGTTTCATAATTACACCAACGCTGAATTAAGCGAATTAGGAAACGTCTCCACATTCCGTTGGGCATGGTTCAATGAAGAAACTCATAAATGGCAATATGCTGAAAATAATTGGGTTGAACAAACACCAAATGGAGCCACAGTATTCTGTACAACAACACATTTTTCAATCTGGACTATTTTAGCACTTAACGTTGCTGAAGCACCAGTACGTAATCCAAATCCTGGAACACCTTTCAATCCAGATAATGGAACTGGCTTTATGGTCATGGCAAACAATCAATATCAGATCAACACATCAAGCGGTTTTTCCCTTCAACTCCAACTTAATAAAACTGTTGAAGTGACTGTTTCTGAATATGAAAATTCTCCTAAAAACATGAATAGGGAACGCCATCAAGTGCGAACACAGGTTATGAATGTCTCAATAAATGCAAGTGCTGGAATAGATGCAAAATTCTCTTATCAATTCACCACTCAGAAACAAAATCAATTAGGTGTTAAAAATCTGAAACAATTGAAATTCATGTTTTATAATGAAACATCAGAAGAATGGGAAGCACCTAAGAATCAATGGTTGGATGGTGATACGCTCTACTGTAACACCACTCATTTCTCTTTGTGGACAGTAGCTGAAGAAGAAGTTGATACTTCTTCAACACCTGGTTTTACCATTGTTCCTTTATTAGCAGTTTTTCTTACATTAGTTGCCATTAGAAGAAGGAGATAATTCCTCTCTTCCCTTTTCTACTTTTTTTTTAATAATTTCACGAATACGTTCATGATGTAGTCATAAAGCTGATCAGTTGACCAATTTGTTCCACGTAAATAGACGCCCCATTTAATTCCGCTCATTTAATCATCTCTTAATCGAAAATTTTCACTCAAATTGTTTCTCTTCTTCTTGTTGAAAAGTCTTAAGAATTCATGATTTCTTACACCCAGTAAAATTGGTGATGAACGTTGTCATCTAATGATGAATTAAAACGAGCTTATGATGAAGGACTGATAGTTAAAGAATCAGCTCTGGATTTATTAGGCCATTTCTCTACAGCTGCAGCTATACTAGCAGGATTTTTCCTAACAGCAGCCATCTTTTTGGTATCAGTAAATACCGAACGAATAGGCACAAGTCAATATTCTTTTTTGGATGAACCCATAAGTGATGAGTTTGGTATCCTAGCAACCATTCAAGGCTGGTTACCTCGTGCATTTGTTGATGAATATTGGCCTTCTCACTATTCATACATGTTAATCATTTTCATTATTCTATTTCTTCTAGCTATGTTTTCCTACGCTTGTTATATTCAAGCTGGACTATCACATATGAAAGTACTAGAAGGACATAAAAAAAATTTAGACAGAGTCTGGTTTTGGCAAAAATGGGGATTAAAGGTTCTCATAATCGGGTTAGTAGCTGCTTTTGTAACTCTTCCTTGGGCAATTTTGCGATTTGCCTTTGAAAACGCGATGTTATGGACGATTTCTCTCCTTTTAATAGTACTTTTCTTTAGTTTCATTATAAGCACGGGTATTAGGCTCGTTAGAAGGCTGAAAACAAGGTAAATTTCAATTAACAAATTCTTTATTGTTTCACAACTTCCCAGGATTCAGTTTTATCCCTTAATTTTAATCATCTTTCCCACAAAAAAACCAATCGTCTTATGATCTGCTGGTAAAAATCTACCTGTTCCTTTAATATAAGAATTATTAATTTTATAACTAGGAGGTAACCAAGAAGGAGTTACAGCAGGTGTGACGTGTTGATCAATAATTTTTTGAATCTGATATTCGCCCTCCTCTGGATAAAGACTGCAAACGGAATATACTAGAGTCCCACCTACTTTTAATGCAAGTAAAGCTTCTTTTAGTAATTTTTCTTGCAATAGAACGTTTCTTCTCAAGAATTTATTACTTTGTCTCCATTTAAGTTCAGGGTTCGAAGTAAAAGTTCCACTTCCAGTACAAGGAGCGTCTAATAGGATTCGATCAACAGATTCTTCTTCTAAGGGAAGTTGTATTCCGTCCCATTGGATCCCATGTACATTGGTAATTCCTGAAGAAGAAAGAAAAGTGACCATTTCGTTAATTCGTTGAGTGTGAAAATCACCTGCAATAATAATTGATTGACCTGTTGATATTTGTGAGATCAAACTGGTCTTCATTCCAGGTGCTGCACACATATCTACAACAGTTTCGTTAGATTGTGGATTTAATAGTATTACTGAAGAAACAGAGGCTTTTTCCTGGAATATCAGATGATTTTGTTTATAATGTGAGTCCATTACGATTTTAGTTTTATCAAGTACGTTGGCTTGTAGGAGAAATGGGAAATTCTCTACTGATTCTAACATTACACCTTTTCTTCCAAAATAATCAATGAAAAACGCTTTAGAATCAGATATCTCCTCGTTTAGCTTTTGATGATAATTGATTCTTAGATATATCATTCCTTTTCTTGATCTTTGGTCCATAGCAACGATATTATGTTGAATCTGTTTGTAATTTAACACTGGTATTAACTTTTGGATGAAAAATGATGGGATAGCGTATTTAATACTCAAAACTTCCATTTTGTCTTTATTTTGTAGCGAGATATCCCAATTCCATGTCGAAAGTCTTTTATAAAACTTAAGGAGTATTTTTCTATCTTCTGGGTTTATTAAATAATCAATATCTCTTATTATATAATTGAAAGTGCTTTTTTCCCAGAAATAGCAGTAGGTTATATATAGATAATATGCAATCTCAATATTATCCCTTTCAGATATTGATCGTTTAGTTTTATTGACAATAAAACGTATTTGATTAAAGTAACGAATTATTTCTGTAAAATAATGATAATCAGCCTTTGTAATTTTTGAAATTCTCTTCCCCAGAGTTGTATCTTTTGGATCCGAAACCCACTGACTTAATAAATCGATAATGTTCATTGATTGATCCTCTTAGACTTCTCACTTGATTATTAATATCTTTCTACACAGGATTTTGTTAATTAATCAAGAAATCTATGTATCTTTATCCATCCCAATATAAAGTCCGTAATATCTGACCACAGTAACCATATCAAAAATCATAATTTTTAGATTTTATATCATGGAGGATTTTATTAAGAATAATTCCCGATAATCATTATTCAGAAAAATAATTTTTGATATTTCACATGAACAGCAATTGCTCTCAATCAAATTTCGAATT
>JAEOSP010000665.1 GCA_016840305.1 Candidatus Hodarchaeota archaeon | reverse complement strand
CATTATAATCCACTTTTTCAGGGCCAACCTCAACTTGTTCATGTAGTCTTTCATCAAGAATAGCAACAGAAAAGTCATTTTCTAAAATCCAGTTTGGATATTGATAAATATCAGGTAGTGGACCACAAGCAAAGCTTAACCAATTTCCTGTTAATTGACCATCGAGTATCTTTTTTAGTGTTTCTCTTGGATCTTTTCTGTCGTCAATAATTACTACTGTGGACATTTTTTTTGCTTATTTTTTAGGAAGCCATATTTTAAATCTTGCTCCACCAAGTTTTGGATCTTTATCAACTTGCTTGTCACCTTTAAAATCGTTAACAATAGATTGCACAATTGTAAGACCTAAACCTGTTCCATACTGCTTCCCTTCTCTGTTTACTTTTGTAGTGAATAGTGGATCCCAAATTCTTTCTTTAAATCTAAGATCGATTCCTGGTCCTGTATCTGAAACAATCATTACAAATCCATCAACATCCTTAAAACTCTTATCTTTTAATATGAATTTGATAACTCGTTTTCTATTATTTTGTTGACACGCGTAATATGCGTTTGTGAGTAAATTAAGTATTATAGCTTCGATATCCATTGCGAACGAATTAGCTTCAATTGCTTCTAATTCTGTTTGGATTTCAATGTTTGCTGCAATGAAAATTGAATTTATGTCCATAATTACTTCATTTATGATGTTACTAATGTTTATTTTTCGTTTTTGTCTTTTATCTCTTTGTACCCTGGATAAAGCAAAGGCTCCCCAAGATGATACTTGTTCAGCATACTTTTGTGCCTTCTTTAATTCGTTTTCGATTAAATCTACTTTGTTCGGTGTTCTATTTAAAACGGAAGTTGCTGCATACACAGCACCTATAAATTCATCAATGGAAGACTGGGTTTCATGTCCAAAAACCGCAGCTGCAATTCCTATAGTAGCTAATCCCCTGAATACCCGTGATTCTGAAATTAATTCCTCAAGTGAATGCTTTGTATACTTTATTTTTTCAGAAACTGTAATTAATTGATCCATAGTACGTTTTATAGGCCTGTGCGCGGCTTGAGGAACTTGATCGCTTAGTGATTTTAAATCTTTTTGAAGCAAGGTAAGTTCTTTGTTTAAATAAGTAATTTCTTGAGATGGGCTCTCCTTTTTTTCTTCTTTTAATTTCCTCTCCTTTTCTCTTCTATGCCTATGCAGTTCAAGAAGTCTTAAACATCCAAGTACGAAGGATCTGAGCTCATAAAACGCATCTCCTTGAATTAATCCTTCTCGAGATGAGCTATCAACTAACATAGGATTAGTGTCTCGACTTAAAAATGCTGCTCCGATAATTTGATTAGCCGATACTACCCAAGTAGGTCTTTTAATAGCGGCAGGTTCTCGCGTTTTTCTTTCAGCAAGACCTAACCAATCTCCTTCAGGTTCTTTAGGATCCCCATATGGTTTAACCCTGATATTGTCTCTATAAATTCTAAAACCTGCATTCTTGTCTAGAAAATCGCGCAAATCGCTTAAACGAAATTCTGAACCTTCTAATAACTCAGGTATACGAGGATAAAATAAAATCTTTAACTCAACTGGGCCAAACCTAGGATAATCATATTTAATTTCGTTGGGACTCTCTAGGTACTTCTGAACAAGATGTTGCCATTTAATCATAGATTTTCTGAAAACTTTGGATTTATTGGGAGGGTAACGATCTTTTACTCTATACCATATTATTTCCCCGTCATAACCTGCATCTAATTCTATCTGAGCATTTTCATAGAAGGGTGATTTAATTTTTCCATTGAACTCGTGAGCTATGTCTGTTTTTAACAAAATATCAAAATCTATGACCTTTTTGAATGGAGGAATTAGTATCGACAATTCATTATATAGGTTCTCAATATCTTTCTTTGTCCATGCCTGGCGAAGTTTAGTAATAATCAGTTCAGTTCCGGGAAAACCATTTTTATTTTTAGGAATTTTAATGCTTGAATTCTTAGTTACTTCAATTGGAATTGTTGTTAAGTCTTTTCCTTCGATATTAAAATCATCCCAATTTACTTTCAAACAATAAGTTTTAGATTTAGAAGTTTTTGTTCTTAATTCAAGAATAGCTCCTAGCCTATCGGCAGAAATTCTCCCAATACCTTTTTCTCCTGTCTTTCTTCTATTTAATTTACTATATTTATTTGATCTTTTTTCAGAATAGCCAATTCTTAACCAAAATTTATCAACTTCTTTCTCAGTCATACCACAACCATTATCAGCTATTCTTATATAGCGATTCTTTGCTTTATCAATTATTTCAACTTCAACTTCAGTTGCGTCGGCATCATAACTATTCTTGATTAATTCGAGTATGGCAGTAGAATGATCTTTTATGCTATCTCTTCCTAGAGTCAAAATTGTTCTAGAATCGATTGAAAAATATTTTTTCATATTAAAACGCTTTCATAATGTTTTATATGGCATGTTTGTTAGATTATGAAATGAACAATAATTCTATTTTCCCTTTCAATTCAAACATATAGCATAATCTAGTGTATGATGCAATTTAAGTATGAAATTTCAGTTTGAATCAGGGATAGGCCACAATATATGATACAATTTTTAGCTATTAAAAAATTTGTTTTCACCCATAAAATTCCTCTAAAAAAATTCATCCTGAACTGGCAGCTGCAATTTCAACTCACAGGAGTTAAAAGAGAGTTGGGCTTCTCCCCTACTGGGAGGAGATACTTTTGCCCGTTCGTCAATCGGCCGATTTTATTATATTATATTCCATTATCTTCTTTAATTGCAGTAGGTTGCAAGAAAAATTACTTTCGGCAGATCACGTAAAGAGGAATCCCTTCTCTTTATTATTCCAAGATCTTAAGTAGTTATTTGCCTCTACTGAAAGATATAAATCAATAATAATGAAATAATATGATCATATTTTATACTTTTCTTCTAAATCCTCATAAATAGCTCTGAATTGGTCTAAGGCGGATTCTAGGTTCTCCGCAATTTCCAATGCGAGCACATCAGGCTCCGGCAGGTTTTCCATATCTTCGAGGCTTTCATCTTTAAGCCAGAAGATATCCAGGCTTACCTTATCCCTTTGCATTAGATCATCATAAGTGAAGCGCTTGAATCGCTCTGTTTCCTCACGTTGATGACGGTTCTTAGGATTGTAGCACTGAATGAAATCCTTCAAGTCTTCATACTTTAATGGATTGGTCTTCAGGGTGAAATGCTTATTTGTACGAAGGTCATATATCCGCAGCTCTTTCGTCCATGGGGTTTCACTGGCGGGCTTACGGTCAAAGAACAGCACATTTGCTTTTACTCCCTGGGCGTAAAATACGCCTGTTGGCAGCCGCAAAAGTGTATGGACATCACATTCATGGAGGAGCTTGCGTCGGATGGTCTCCCCTGCCCCGCCTTCAAAAAGCACATTATCGGGTACCACCATAGCAGCTTTGCCATTGATTTT
>JAEOSP010000066.1 GCA_016840305.1 Candidatus Hodarchaeota archaeon | reverse complement strand
CAGGAAGAGTCTGAAGACCATCAAATTCTGGCATATAAATGCCATTTCGATACCAATAGTATAAGGAACCTGATTCATTGTCCCCAGTATCTGAATCAACAAAGGTCCAATTAATAAATAAAGCATCAGTTGTGATTGGAAGAGAGGGAGTAATATTAAGAAATTGAGCCTCTGGGGGGCTATTAGGAGGAACACCTATGCTTACTGATGGAGAACTAACAAAAATACTATAATTTGTCCCATCATAAACTCGCATGATGAAATACCACGTATCGCCAAAAGTGGTACTTCCATTTCCCACAATTAGCGAATGATTAAGACTTCCTTGTAAATAAAATGAGGATTCAGCCTGACTCTTTTTATACCAAAAAATTTCACGAGAAGCATTTACCTGTGCATCATTATCTGCATCATAATAATCATAGGTTCCTATAAGATCTTGATCATCAGCTACTTGAGTAGGAGCATTATTTCCGTTTATCCTAATGTCTGAGACACTAGGAGGGGAATTAGATATTGTCACATTAGTAGTAAGATCATACCATGAACTATAATTCGATCCATCATAAACTTGTACCTTTACATGCCAAATCCGACCCTTAGTTAAATTTCCTGATTGAACAAGGATTGAATCATTTAACTGATCTTGTATACTTCCATTCATGAACCAGAGGATTTCATAGCTACTTTCAGGATCAAAATCCGTATCGAAATAGTCATAACTCACGGATAAATCATCTGTGGAATCAGGAGAACTAGGATTAATCGCTAAATTGCTAACTGTTGGAGCAGTATTTCCTATGGTCACATTCAAAGGACAACTGTACCAGACCCCATCATCAGTTCCATCAGAAGGACGAACTTTGAAGTGCCATTCCTGTCCTTTAGTAGTATTTCCTGATTGTACATCTGTTGATCCATTTAAGCCTCCCTGGAGTACTCCATCTTTGTACCAAATAATTTGAGTGCCGCTCTCAGGATCTAAATCTGCATCAAAAAAGTCATAATCTGCTGTTAAGTCATTCCCTGTGACTGGATTGCTTGGTGAAAGATCTAAATTACTTGCAATTGGAGCAGTATTTCCAATAATTACTGTAGCAGCTTGTTTCAAAGTACCATAAGCTACTCCATCACTAGCTTCAATAGTGAAGTACCAATTCTCCCCTTTGAGAGTCAAACTAGAGTCCACAGTTATTGAATCATTTAATCCAGTTTGGAGAACTCCGTTCTTATACCAGCGAATTAATGAGCCTGATTCAGAATCTCCATCTACGTCAGAAAAATAATAGCTTGCATTTAATGTATTCCCTGTTAAAGGATTAGCAGGAGTTATTGCGACAGATGTTGCTGATGGAGCACTATTTGCAATCGTTACATTAGTAGAAGTGATCCAACCAGAATAATTCGTCCCATCATGAACCCTGAGTGTGTAGTACCAATTTTCACTTTTGTTTGTCCAACTAGAGCCTATTAACAACGAATCATTAAATGTGGTTTGTAAAACTCCACCTTTATACCAGCGTATTTGACGATTACCAGTGTTTTGACTATCACCATCATAATCAGAGTAAGAATAACTCACACTCAGCGTAGAAGTAGTAACAGGAGAACTAGGAGTTATATTTACACTAGTAGCATCAGGGGGGGTGTTTTGAACCGTTATTAGAGGGGAAACAACAAGTGTTCCAAATTCTTGTCCATCAAATGGTTTCACAGTAACATTCCATTCATCTCCCTTGATGAGGGCAGAAGCAGCGATTTGAACTTGATCATCATAAGTGGCTTGGTGAATTCCATTCTTATACCATCGAATTTCTGAGGCACCTTCTGGATCACTATCGGGATCAGTATAATCATAATCTAGATAAAGGGTATCATTACTTAGAATTGGGAGTAAAATAGCAGAATCACTCCTAGATAAAGTGACATTTTCTACACTAGGAGGTTGATTTGCTCCTGGCACCAACCCTTGATGTTCTGCCGATGTAAAAGAATTTCCTGCTGTATCATTCACTATTATAACAAATTTAATTGTTCCAGGACTCAAAACAATAGTATCATTCATATAACCCGAAGCAGTTAAAGTCATGGTTGCCCATCTATCCCCAACTGGTACTGTTCCTTCAGT
>JAEOSP010000664.1 GCA_016840305.1 Candidatus Hodarchaeota archaeon | reverse complement strand
GTAGAAACCCATGATTATTCATTTTTCGGTAAATCAACAGGATTGATTTTAAGAAGTCGAAAAAAAAATGAACCTTTTATATTTTTAACATGCGTGAGAAAAAAACGTGATGGTAATTGGGAAAAAACTTCTCAGGGTGAAGGCAAGACAATACGTTTGTCATTGGAAGAATTGGTATCCATTAAGGAAGTTTTTAAGAAATGCCCTTCCTCATGGAAGTCTGTTCATAAATACAAGGATGAAATGACTAGTATTGATTTTATTTCAAGAGAAAACCCATCCTTGCCCTATCTTTTGAAGATTGGAAGTTATCCCAAGCCACTCACGTTTGCTCAAGCAGAGATATTTCGAAGGCTATTAGAACATCTTATTACTGAAAAAATCGAACACCTTAACACATTCATAAAAAAATCTGCTAGTACAAATGAATATCAATCCACACCGCAAAATAATTTATACATCAAGGAAGAAACAACTAAAACCTGAAATTACTTTTTATTCTTCTTTATATTTCATCTTTTTTGTTCTAATTTATCTAATTGAGCTAAAATCCACTTTTTAAATTGTATGAAGTCTTTGATAGAGGGAGGTGGCGTTTTTTGGTAATTCGATACTGTAGAAGAAGGTTTTTGTTTAATTACTGTTGATGGATTTTTTTGAGAGGTAACTGGCTTAGTTCCTGGATTTTTCTCATCTAATTTTAAATGTGAAGTGGAGATGTTAAGTTTTGAGAAAAGTCCAAAAAATAATTCAATTTCTTCTTTATCTAATACATATTTAAAACTTACCCATTGTTCTACGAAATCTGCTGAGATTCCATCTTTCCAATGATGATTCCGTAAGTAATTATATAGTTCCTTGGGATCATAGAGCTGGACAACTTCTAAATTCGCGGGGTTGACGTGTTCACTCCTATAATCGTGAAGTGAACTAATAAAGGATTGAGCAATTGCTCGATTTGTTGATAAAATGGCTTCATATTCTCGTGAAAAGTCAGATTCATTTATTCGACGGGAACTATTTGATTTCTTTGGAATTTCTCTCGAAATTGATGTTTCTAGAGATTTGATTAACTCTTCTGGAATGATAATTTTAAAGAAGTTTTGGGTAAATTGAAGGATTCGATTCCAAAATTTACGAGGAAATATTGATTCATATTCTTCCAAGATGGTATGAACACGCTTCTCGTCACCTGATTCAATTAATTCCTTGTAAATTCGAGTGGCAATACTCTTAATCCGCATTAGAAGATCTTGCAAGATATCTTGATCCCCTTGTGATTGCCGAAAAAGTTCGTTCTCAAACTCCAACTCATTATTTTGTTCTATTGAAGGATTTACAAACTTCTTATTTTTCTTGTTATAAAAAAGAAGTTGGCTCCCGTTAGCAAATGATTCTACATTTTCATTAGTGTTTATAATATACCTTACATTTTCTATTGCCTTTGCTGATTGAATAACATTCCTACCAGCATTAAACACGAAAAAAAAAGGTGGACTTTGAGAATAACTGCCAGTTTGATGTTCTAAAATACTCACGATATCATTCAATGCCGTACAGTCCAATTCAATGGAGGAATGACCAGTAGTAAAAAGTTCTAATGCTCGTAAATGCTTGATATCTAAATATGGATATACCACCACATTCTTTTGTTGAAAAAAGATTGCGTACATTAGTTCTGGTGTAAGAAAATCATACCCAACATCCATTAGATTTTATCATCCCATACGAAATTCAATTAAATTAGTGCATAACGTGATTAGAGCTCTGCAAGTGTCGTGAAATATTGAAAAATAACTTGATACATCAAATCTTGAAAGCACTCTCGCACGTTGTCTCCATTTACTGCTACACAAGGATATATTACACGAGTCTCATCTTCGAAGCGATCAAAATCAGGAAGTCCCAATTGCTTTTTAAAATCTACAATAGGAATTGCGTTAACGAGATCCCTTTTATTTAGCTGAACTAAGAAAGGTATCCCTTTGGGTCCAGCAAACGCCACTAATTCCCTAAAACTTCTCTTATTCTCTTCCATAATGTCGGGATTGGAATCTGCAACAAAGATGACTCCATCAGCGCCATCTAATACGTATTCCCTTGTAGAAAGGAACCTTTCTTGGCCAGTACAGGTAACAATCTGGGTTATGAGGTTAAACTTTGCATCTCCGATATTCACGTAGAATGATAATCGAATGGAATCTTGCCACAAGGTTCTCCCATCTGTGGTTTCAATTGATAATCCCGCATTGAGTTTCACTCCATCGAATTTTTCTCTCAACCTATAGTAGTTAGTCGTTTTTCCTGACTCACCAGGGCCCCAATACACTATTTTGAACTGTAAGATGTCTGCTAACTTGTTGCTACCCGAGGTAGCGGATAACTCGACATCCCTTTCATTATTAGTCTTGATGCTCATCTCTTATTTCTCCTCCACGGGATTTAAGATGATTGAAACACCTTCTTTTTGAGATTGATGAGGTGTTTCTTGAGTTCGACTTCGGTCATCTCCAGTCTTGAAACTGTTTTAGAACTTTGCTCTATAGATTTTCGTAAGAGATCCGCATATTTATTCATCTGAAGTATAATCACACCGATATTAACTTCATTATCAACCAATAAGATTATCAGAATTTCGCGTTTACCCTTTCTTGGTAAGACTACGTCTCCAATCGAGCGCACATAGAGTTGTAAATCCTTAAAAATTATTGATCCTCTCACTAAATCGGCAGCATCAAAGAAATCTTGAGCTTGACGGGCAACACCATACATTGCTGCGCCCACTGAGCTCAAATCCCAATAGTTAAGTTTTCTATCAAATCGGGAGTCAATAGCGATAATTTTTGCGTCTTGATCAATCGCGATCAGACCATGAATGAATCCTTTTCTAGTGAGCATCCCATAATCATGGCGCATCTTATCCAATACTTTTGTAATTTCATTTTCATAGAGATCTTTTGGAGTATAATTTGTCATGTTTTCTTTCCTTGTAATATTCTATTAATGACTATTACGTGGGAAGATATTTAAAAAAAAAAAAAGAATATCATGAAAAAATATAATAATCTAAAGATAAAAAAAAAGCTATAATCGAATAAAGTGAAATCCATTCAGCTAAAGGATTGTTTGTAGAACAGTACAACAAAAAACTAATGAGAGGAATTGTTATTCCATATACACCCACTTTTTTAAGATTGCAATTATGAGTTAGAACGATGTTAAGACTATAAAAAAGGATAGAGATTAGGAAACCAAGAAAAGAAAAGCCCATGGAGATTCCATGATATATATCACCTGGTCCCCCACGATCAAGATTAAATATCCCTAAGAATAAATATCCAACAGCTCCAACAATTCCGCTTAAAAAACCTAGTCTTACAAATACTTTT
>JAEOSP010000663.1 GCA_016840305.1 Candidatus Hodarchaeota archaeon | reverse complement strand
GTCCAGTTACTCATATTTCCATCCCCCCAATCAAACCGATATCGAATATCGTCTCCATCAGGATCAACTGCTGAACTTGTATATTCATAATCTACTCCTAGTTCAACAAACATAGGGCCAGATGGTTTCACCGGCACGTCTGGCGGATTGTTTCCATCTCCAACGGGTGGTATATGTTCTCCACCACCTCCGGGTGGATTCCCCGGTGGACTTGTTCCTTGAATAGTTACACTGCCATCAGAAACGTTAATCGTAAGATACCCAACTTCATCAGTAACACCAACATCATTGATATCCAAAGAAGAGGTACCTGAGAGATCTTTAGCTGTAAATGAAATGGTTACAAACGTACCTGAATCAGAAACATTCCCTGATCCATTAATCAAATTATAGACATCAGTAATCGTACCTGCATTGTTATCAATAGTACCAGAATTAAAATATGTGCTGTAACCACTGAAGATATTTCCTTCAGTAACAGAATCAACTTGAAGAAGTAAAGGGTTAAACAACAATCTGAACTCAAAGGCCTTGATAGGCTGACCAGGTACACAGGATACATTAATGTTGAAGATATCTCCAGCTGAGACATTCAGACTAGTTGGATCAAGACTAACGATTGTATCACCCTCATCAGTAGCAGCAACACCTATCGTCTCAAAAGTAATCATTAATACAATAATGAAAATTATTTCTCTACTTAACTGTATTTTATTGATTGTAGATCCACCCCTCTTTTGATTTCTACTGCGTTATTACATTAGGTATCACAATATACAAATCTACTTTGGCATACTGAATAAAACACCATTAATTGCATCTATATTCTAGCGTTCCAACGCCCAACAATCGCAATCTGTTATAATGTATAAATACGTTTCCAACAATATTAGAAAATTAGAAAGAGACGAGAGAGAAAAGAAATAAGAGAAAATCTATAACATTACTGCATTAAACCAAAAAAGACAAGAAGAAACATTTTTAAAAAATATATAATTATCATTTATTTAAATTTTTCCGGAAAGAATTGTTCTAATAACATTTGTCATACAAAATTTGTTTACTGATTTCATTTCCACTTCTGTGACTTTCTGCTTGGAATTCAAGCGCTTAAATAACGGCAAAAATTTGTTTCTTATCTGTTTAAGTTGATTTATTTTTGGACTTCTTTGCATCCATATCCTTGTTAAATAAAGAAAAGAAGAGATTTAACTTTTAGAAGAATTTTCTAACAAGTATTTCATCATTAGCAGTATTTCCAGCATTATCGAACGCAACAACTTTTATTGTATGCCTATGCCTAAAGAGTGTTATTTTATCCTTAGTCCAAGTATAAATATACGGTGAACTATTATCAATAGATTTTAATTTATTATCCATATAAAATTCCACCTTTTCAATACCAGAATCATCTGCGACATCAACAGTGACATCAATACTTCCCAGTATGAGGGTTTTACGGAAGAACCGTGGCAGTATTTTTCTATTTCTTATATACAATGCTTTTTCTGGTTTTGTGATTTTTACACCTGGAGGTTCATCTACTATTATAAGTACCAGTGGATCCGACCAATTACTCTCAGCACCATGAACATCCTTTGCTTTTACCCCAATATTGTAAAAGCCGTTACTCCAAGCATGCGAAGCAGAAGTTACTTCACCCGACTCAAAGGGTCCTAGCCAAGCACTATAACTACCATCACCCCAATCCCACATGCAGTAAATTGAATCTTCATCAGGGTCAAAGACTTCAACGTAAAAGGTGTATTTCACTCCAGGTTTCCCATATTCTGGACCATCAATATCTGATACATCTGGCGGGTTGTTAAGATTTTTACAGATAATGTTGAAATTCTGTGGCGTTATAGCAGGGCAAGTAAAGGAATAGCAGTTTTGTGTAAGCATATCCTTTAGAGGGTTACCTCCATCGTCACACAAAATCACAGAATCATATTCACTATTATCTACTTCACTACTATTCCAAGATACTGTTAGAGAGGTAGATGTTACATAATCAGATGGAACCCATTGAATTGACAGGTTCCAAACTTTATATGCGTCAGGATATTTACGGTAATCCTTAAATAGCGAATTATATGGCCCAGCCAGGCTATCGTCAAACCATGTACGAACATAGGGCGGCATTGGCGGTGGTGGTGGTTTCGGTTGATCATAACTATCATAAGGTGGTCCATCATTGGCATCAGGTGCCTCACCAAATACCACTTGATCAATCTTGCCATCGGTTTCGTTGAACTTTAATGTAACGCTCCATTCTATGTCATTATTTGTATCATTTATCGCATTCTGAATCTTAGTATAGTTATTAGGAAATGAACCATCGACATAGATTGTATTGTCATTAAAAGTTGGCATGGTAGATTTCATTACAAATATAGTACTAGTTGATTGAATGACACTCACGCCGATAAATAAGAGAATAACAGCAATTGCAAAGATTTTTTTGATGAGGTTATTTCTTTCCATGTTCCTTCTCTATGTATTATTCCATAAGATTTACTATTTAGATCTCCGGTCGTAGCAGTGTGCAGTTGTAAT
>JAEOSP010000662.1 GCA_016840305.1 Candidatus Hodarchaeota archaeon | reverse complement strand
TAGAAAGCTTCGAGTGGAGTGTGATAGTTTACCACTATATAGAATGGGAAGTTCTTGCAGTAGTTCTTGGTATGTCAATTTTGGTAGAGTCGACTGCGGAAACAGGACTTTTCGATTGGTTGATAATTCGGATGTTGAAGGTTTCGAAAGGGAACATATTGCCACTTTTTATTTTGACTTTTTTACTTACACTAGCATTATCTACAGTACTGGCTAACGTAACCGCGATGATTCTCATTTCCTCAATGATTTTCACAATATGTAAAGGCCTTGATTATGATCCAACCCCTTTTTTGCTTGGAGCCGTACTTGCTACGGACCTTGCTGGTATGGCAACATTAATTTCTTCATTACCAGCAATTTTGATAGGAACGACTGCGGGGATAGGTTTTCTTGATTTTCTTTTTGTTTCCTTACCTTTTGTTCTTATATCGATTCCAATTTGTCTTTTTTACTTGATAAAATTCTTTCCACCTGATAAAATTCCCCTCCAACAAGTATCTGAAAGCATTGACACAGAGATGCTTTTGTCCTTAGATCCAATGGTTGTAATAGAAGATAGAAGCAAATTCTATCTAGCTGCATTATCATTGGGGATAACAATTATTGGTTTTGCTCTTGCTCAGCCTTTGAAACTACCTATTGGTGTGGTCGCTATTCTTGGTGGAATTTTATCCATCCTTTTAACAAGGGCGGATGAAACTGTATTGCTATCAAAGTTAAATTGGGGAGCACTGTTCTTTTTTTCCGGACTATTTGTCTTAATTGGATTACTTGAAGAAACAGAAATATTAGTCGACCTTACTATGTGGCTTCAAGAAATTAGTGGAGGAGACTTGCTTTTTTCAGGATTTCTAATTCTTTTAATTACGTCATTTTTCAGTGGAATTCTCGATAATATTCCTGTCACCGCAGCATTACTTCCTGTTGTCAAAAATATGAGCTTAAATCATGCTGTAGCTCATCCATACTATCTGTGGTTTGTTTTAGTATTTTCTGGTGCGTTGGGAGGTGGATGGACACCTTTCGGATCAGCTGCAGGAATTTTGGCTGTATCGTTACTAGCTAAGGAAGGACGACCATTAAATTTCAAATCGTTCATTAAATGTTTAGTTCCAATTTCGGTTATCCTGTTAGTTCTCAGTGGAATTTATCTTTACTTCTTAGGATTCATTCTAGGAGTTATTTGATCATCGATCTTCAGTCATTCTAGTAATGAAACTAGAAAGAAGCAATTATTTTTCCATATAATAGATCTCTCTATTGAACCCCAACTCTCTTTTCTCTCTTATAATTGTATAATATTAATCTATCTAATTAATCCTCCAACAGCGGTTACTCTACATCCAGTTTTTTCCAGTTCATTTAATAACGGATTTATTCCAATCGAGTCTGATGCGATGTGACCAGTTATTACTAAATGACCCTTATCTGCATTCTTTATCTGAAGTAACTCTCCTGGAGCAATGTGAATATAAATTACAGTGTCAACCTTATGATTGAAATAAGCATCTACTATGGCGTATCCTCCATTTGTAAGTGCTCCATGAGAAAATATCCAATCACCAAGTATGTCTTGTTTTTGGCCATGTGCAATTTCAATCCTTGTTTTTGCTTTTTGGAACTCAACGAAGGAGGTAGTTAAATGATGTTGAAGATCAGCTAACGTTGCTCTTGGTTTTTCTTCAACAAGGCATGTAATCGAGTCAGAGATTAACTGCCGTCCTAACTCGTCACTTGGACAATGGATATTTAAAAAGGGAATTTTTAGTAATCGCGCAAAAGCTGGGACTGCATCATAATTTTTTGCATGATTAGCAAATTTAAATCCTTTAATCTTACTCTCTATTAATTTTTCTCCCTCTTCGATTGATATACCCTTTGATTGTAGTTGAATAAGATGGCGGCTAAACACTTTATAAGATTCAACTAATCCTACAGGGTGATGTGCTAGAACACAATCATATCCATTCTCTTTTGCATAAAGAAGCTCAGTAGTTCCAATATCAATGCCATAAAGAATTTTTTTAATGTTTTTACCCTCAACATAAACTGCGGAATCTTTTGGAAGCTCATTCATATCTACTAACTTTAGAGAAATATCTACAATTTCATCTGTACTAATCATACGTATTATCAACCTTTGATGATCTATAGAAGACCTAAACGATCGACTTAGTGCTTTATTTTAACAATCGACTTTATTAACTGATCATCTCAAAGAAGTATTTTATCAATATTCTTTTTTATCTCTATCTTCGTCAAGGCACATGACTAAAATATACATGAGGTCTTTCATTATGAAAATAAATACGAAACCAAATCCATGTTTTTATCCAAATCCAGTCGTATTAGTATCAGTTAAACATGATTCGGAAGAATCAATTATTACACTTGCATGGGTTGGAACTATATGCTCTGATCCACCAATGGTGTCATTGAGTGTACGTCCCAATCGTTTCTCATACAAATTACTCAAAGCATCTGGCGAGTGTGTGATAAACTTTCCAACTGCATCAATGATTGAACAAGTCGAGCTATGTGGAACAAAATCAGGAGAATTTATTGATAAATGGAAGGAATGTTCTTTTACAAAGATAAAAAGTAAAATAGTAAGTGCTCCTGCCATTGCTGAATGTCCTGCAAATATGGAATGTAAAATTAACCAAGTAATTAGTTTGGGTACGCACGATTTGTTTATTGCTAGTGTTGAAGCGCTTCACTTGGATGATAACTGGAAAAATAGTGATTATCCGTCAATGATAACATACACTAGAGGGAAATATGGCGTTGTTGAAAAAATCTGATTTATCCGTATTTTTATGACCGCTGTCAATGTGAAATCACGTAATAATGGAATATATTGATCCTAGGATACGTTTCAATACAAAATTCATTTCAGCTCCTTTAAAAAATATACTATGAATCGGTTTTACCGAAGTGAAATTATTTTCATTAATAATTTTCTAAGGTTGGAAATGGATAAGATGGCTGCAGGCATCTTTAATTATTTAGGGTTAGTAATCTTTATTCTTGAATTGACCATTTCAGCCTTTATGCTATTTTCTTTGCTATTTAGATGGCGTAAAACTAGGATCCCAGTTATCGGTATATTATTTAGTCTGTATGTTGTATTTATAGCATTCGTAGGATTTGAGTTCTTTTTTTATATTCTCAATTTCGAAACTGTCTTGGATTTTTATATAAATGGGGAAAACATAATATCGTTTTTATTCCCATTCTACGGAGGAATAGCAGCTGGCGTTTTTTTGCTATTCATTGAATTTTATAGAAAAGATAGAATATCACCATTGCGAGCTTCAATTTATGGAGCATTCATTGGAGCTTTCATTTTTAATATGATTTTTTACTTACTCTTTCCTGAAATATCAGTTTCTAGTAGTAGTAGCTCCATTCAGAATACAGGTGATCTTGGTAACTTTTTCCTATCTGTTGTACAAGCATTATTTTCGACCAATTTTCCAGCAGCTTACTTTGTTGGTTATGTAATCATTGATACATTGCTTTCGTTACAAAAAATTAGAAGAAAAATTCATAAGAGAATCGAAAAAAGATTAATTCTTATGCTTCAGTTAGCAATTGTTTTTTTCTTTTTCTTTCCAATGATATTCGTAGTTACTGCGGAAATATTTAGTAATAAATTACCTTCAGAACTTTTCTTCTTCTTAAAGCATCTAGCTCCACATATAAGTGTATTTATGGGTAGTTTGTTGATTTATAGATCGTATGTCAAAGCTCCTTTAGGATTACTGCAATTTCATAGATTACAAAAGCTAATAGTCATAAATAAAGCTGGTCTCTTATTATATTCATATGATTTCGATCAAACTGATGGTACACAAAATAATAAAGTAGAACGAGACGTTTTATTTTCAGGGGGTGTACTTGCGGTTTTAACTATTTTCAAAGAGATGATAGAGACAACCGATATTGAAATGATAGAATTTCAGGAAGAAATAGTTATGCTATCAAATAATGAAAATTTCATCATATTTCTTATAGCTGATCATGAATCACGTTTTCTCTGGAGTGCATTACATGGTTTTAGTCGTGTTTTCAATCTGAAACACGGTTCCGAAGCAGAGGAACTTACCGTTGTGCCAAATTATATCTTTGAAGATACTGCTGATTTGATAAAATTGACGTTTGGTCGATAGATTTCATCAAGATTATACTAATCTCTTAGCTCTACCCTATAAGCATGATTATTTGCGACGTCCAAATGATCACGATATAGCATTCTGTCAATATTTACTAATAATATAAATAAAACAGGTTTCACATTTACTAGTATCATATCAGGTTCGTTGACGTATCTTTCATAATCTTTAGGAAATTTCTTTTGAAAATCTCTCAAATAATCCTCATTATCTGGACTTAAGATACTTCCTTGTAAATTTGCGATCCCTTCAACTTGTAAATTATCTCTACACAAAGCTATCTTCGGATTCTCTTTAATTTGCTTACATTTCGTATGGTTTCCATAAGACCAAAAGAAGATATGAAGTCCGTTATTAACAAAGCTGACTGTTCTCGCAGTTACATGATTATTTGATGAGGTAGCTACAACAATAGCCTTTTTTCCATTTAGAAACTTTATTATTTTTTCTTTTAACTCTGAAAAACTGATTTCTTGCTGTATCATTGATAATCCTCCGCTTATCAATTACTTTACATCTGACTGTCAATAATAATATCTATGTAGAAATATTTATTCTCAAAACATTGATTAAGAAGGGATATTACCATTATCTTTCTTGGATATTTAAATGTCAATCAATGTGTCAGCGGTGATGATGTGAGTTGTTTCCAAACGTACCGATTTATAAATCCAAAGAAGCAATCTTCAATAACCAATCACAGCTAAACTCCGATGATCTTAAATTATTTCACGTTAATATAGATCCTGATGAATTGCAAATAATAATAGGTTCAAATCCCTCTTTGAGATCAGAAGAAACTTACGTACTAATAAATGAGTTATCTAAGCAAATTTTTTTGTGGATTGGATCTAATGCTGATGTCTGGGCACGATTTGTTGGTGCTCGTTTTGCTAATTCTCTTCAACGGACGAAAGGTATGACTTATCGAGTTATCAGTGTTGAGGAGGATGACGAATCTTTAGAATTTGCTCGGGTATTTTCACTTTTGAAAACTGAGGAATAATTCCAAAATAAGTTATGCTTCATTGAAAGTATTGATAGTTTCTAGTGCCAAAGGTGGAGGACAATTAAATGGCAGCCATACTACAGGCAAAGTAACTCCTTTCTTTCTCAGAATGTCATATCGGGTTAGAACTTCTTCTGGAGATCCAACTACGGCTAAACGTGACAGCATATCATCCGTTACTTCATCAACTGCTAATTTTTTCCGCCCATTTTGCCATACATTCCTAATCCTGTCAACTTCGTTCTTAAAGCCATATTGTTTCACAATTCTAGCGTAATAAGTACCCATACCACCGATATAATGAACTAGTTGACGTTTTACGAGAAATTTTGCTTGTTCAACATCCTCAGATGCACATGTAACGATGTAAGGTGAAATTTCAACATCAGGATTTAATTTTTCACTTCGCTTAGATAGGCCCTCCTGAAAATTATCTTTCACATCAGATAGTTCTGGAAAGGAGGTCCAGATAGGGAGCCATCCATCCGCTAATTCACCTGCTAGTTGAGTATTTCGTTTTCCAAAGGCGGCCAAATAGAGAGGTACTTGAACTGGAGTTTCAAATGTTCTTAGTTTGAATCCCTTGAGTTTAAAAATCTCACCGGAATAATTTACTTTTTCTCCTGATAAAATTAGACGAATGATTTCCAAATATTCCCTTGTGCGTTGCATGGGAGAAGATTCGTGGTAAGATTTCCCATGCCAATTTTCGATAACATTGGGACCGCTTAACCCAACTCCTAATACAAATCTCCCATCAGTTTGTTCGAAGATGCTGGCTGCGGCTTGTGCCATTGTTGCTGGAGAACGTGAATACATGTTAATAATCCCTGTACCAAAAATGAGTCTGTCAGAATGATCAGCCATTCTTGCACATTCAAGGAGGGCATCATAACCCCAAACCTCTGGAACAAAAATATGTGTAAAAGGTGAATCATCTAAGATTTGTATCAGATCATTGGTTAAATCAGGAGAAATAAAATCATAACTTATAGTGAATCCTAGTTTTTTTTTAGTTTTCAAGACTAATAACCTTGTTTAAATGCAAATTTGATAATGAAAAAACCATTCAAAGATATAACCTTCAATTACTTTCCCAATCGATTAATCTTTGTTCTCCTTGGAGAGTACGAATATTTGTTATGTCTTGTGTGACTTCTAGTGTTCCAGTATATACCCCATTTTCATCTCTAACTGCAAAATAGCGTATGTAAAGAAACTTTCCAGACATTTCAATCCAAAAATCAGCATGATTCTTTTGTCCTGACTTGAAGGCTGTAATAATCTGGTTCACTTTGTCTAAACTTTTGGGAGGATGGCATTTTTGTACATTACGACCAATGACACCTGGACTACGAGGAAAAATACGTTCTTTTGTCCCAGAATAATAAGCTACATTATCATTTTCATCGATGAAAGAAATTTCAACTGGTAAATGAGTTAATAATCTATCTATTTGAGTAAACGTCAGTTTTCCTGTGTTTAAATCAAGTTGATCGGGTTCCTTTATTGATGGATCTTTAGTATGTATAGTTTCAGGAGTAACTGGTTTCCACTCGTCACCTGGGGTAATCCAAGCAAAACCAATCTCTTCTTCACCATTTTTAACTGCTAACCAATCGGTAGATGAGAGAAGTTCAAGACTTGTGGGAAAAAGAATGGTTTCTTCCTTAAATATCATATCCTCGACTTCGTTAGCAATTTTTTCTGCATCTGTTTGTTCCTGAGCTCGGAAAAGATCACGAACTTCATCATGCTTAGACCACATTACTTGAGAAGGTCCAGAAAAATCATTCTGCTCGAGAACAGGGAATAGTTGATTTTCCAGTCTTGTATAATGAATTATAATTTTACTTAACTTTTCTATTAAAGCCTTTGACGGTTGGTTACGAATTTCTGAAATTATTTCCTTCGCAACTTTATTTTCCGCCATGTACGTATGAATTGGATGGCCAGGGGTCGCTACTGGTTTAATATTCAGTGCGAGTGCATCCTCAAAAATACCAACATGAAGATCACAGAGCAAAGTAATTTGCTCAACTGTCAACTCACCAGAATCAATTAATTCTTGTTCCATCGAAGCAATTTCCGTTGCCTCAATATCACCTACAATCTCTTCAAATCTCTGTTTTAGGGTATTTTTATCTCCTCCTTCATGAAGTTCCAGTACCAAAGCTTTTAGCAATTCACGTTTCCTACTTTTCTCATCTTTCCAACCACTAATTTCTTTTTCACCAATAATTATCGGGATTTCTGTGGATGTTATTTCTTTAATTTTCTTAGCAAAAAATTGTAAAACTTGATTAAGATCAATTTTAATTAATTGTGACACATCAGTAAGCGTTGCTTTTCTTGCTACAGTTTTACTCAGAATTGGATTTTGAAGACGTTTTAATTTCGGATCTAACTCAGTTAGTACATCTTTCAGGAAAGGGTACTCTTTTAAAATATCGTGGACTTTCGTAGTTTCTGAAAGGACTATATTTGGCATAATAATCAGCTCTGAATGATTTTGTTGTTCACAATTGTCAATTGATAATTATCTTTTAATTATTTGTGTTCAGAGATGCATAAAATAAAGAGGATTCACTATATTTGATAAATAAAGATTAAAATTATTATTATTTCAATCTTCATATTATCTATAATGTTTGTTTCATAATTATTAAGAATTTTTTTTATTAAATCCACCTCATGCTGAATTTTAACGTATACTTAGCGATCAAAGATGGGTGAGCTGGTATTTCAACGTAGAATATTACCAGTTATAACTAAGAGTTAAATCTATTAGTATCCTTGCGCGAATCGAATAAGAAAACATATGAATTAATTTTCATATATATTCATACTGAGCTTAGATTATAGGTTTGAAACCCAATGTCAAATAATTGTCAAGAATATACAGTTCATCCGGAGAATGTCGCGTTTGCACGAAAAACAATAGAAGATAGTAATCCTAAGGAATTGGCTACTTTTTTTAAGCTGCTTTCAACAGAAAGCAGAATGAAAATCCTTCTTGCGCTTTCAGAAGTGGAATTATGCGTCTGTGACCTTAGTTCAACATTAAATATGGAACAATCTGCAATATCTCATCAACTGAGCCTATTAAGGCATCATCGTTTGGTAAAACCCCAAAGAAAAGGTAAACAGGTATTTTACTCTCTTGAGAAAGAACATCTTCTCCCTATTCTCAGTCAAACGTTAGAACATATGAAAGAAGATAATAACGTGTAGGTGAATAGGTATGCCCAAGGGTGTTGAACACGTATATGAAATTGAGGGATTAACTTGCGCTGATTGCGCAATGAAAATAGAATCAACCTTAAAAGGGCATAATTTTACTAATGTTAACCTAAACTTTGCAATTCGACGTTTATCTGTTAATTCAGATGATATATCAACAATCAATAGCATTATCTCAAAAGTAGAACCATCAGCGAAAGCTATTCCTAAAAGACAAACTACACCTCAATACACCCTTACTGATCAAGAAAGACTACTTCGTCAAAGAATTGTACTCTCATTTGTGTTTTTAATTTTAGGAATCATCTTCACTTCAAGTCAGCAATCTCCTGTGGTTATGACTGGAGGGGTTATTTTCTTACTAATCTCTTATCTTATTTCGGGAATCAATGTATTAAAAAAAGCGTTTTATAGATTCTTGAGTCTTGATATTGCTAATGAATACTTTTTGATGGCTATTGCTACTTTAGGAGCAATCATTATACAAGAAATACCAGAAGCAACCGCAGTGATGGTTTTTTATTCAATTGGAGAGTATCTTCAATCAAGAGCTGTGAATAAGTCAAGAAAATCCATAGGCGCATTATTGGACATTAGGCCTGATTTAGCACATCTAATAACAGATGAAAAGATAACCACCGTTCCTGTTACTGATATTCAACCTGGAAATATAATATTAGTTAAACCAGGGGAGAGAGTTCCTCTTGATGGAATACTTGTGAAGGGAAATGCATACATTGACTTATCTGCATTAACAGGTGAATCACGACCAATTGCTATAAATCCTGGGGATTCAATATTATCAGGAGCGATAACTAACACAAGTATTCACGTACAAGTTAATGTAAAAAGCTCAGAATCAACCGTAAGTCGTATTCTTGATGTTGTTGAGAACGCAACACAGAATAAATCACAAAAAGAATTGTTTATTACACGGTTTGCACGCTATTACACACCATTCGTACTCGTTTTAGCAATCGCAATGGCAACTATTCCTAGTTTCCTTTTTGCCCAACCATTAGAAGTATGGATCTATCGTGCTTTGGTTGTACTTGTCATATCATGTCCATGTGCATTAGTTGTTTCGATCCCCTTAGTCTATTTCGCTGGTATAGGTAAAAGTTCACAAACAGGTATTCTTTTGAAAGGTGCAAATGTTATAGACAGCTTGAGTGATGTTTCTACAGTGCTTTGGGATAAAACTGGAACATTAACAGTTGGAGAATTTAAAGTATTGCATGTTGTACCTGTAGAAGGATTTACTCCAGAAAATGTGATAGGATATGCAGCTCTAGCAGAATCACATTCAAATCATCCTATTGCAAAATCAATAATAGAAGCTTATAATCGGCCTATCGATCAAACACTAGTCGATGAATATGAAGAAATTCCTGCTTTAGGTATCAAAATGAAAACCACTGAAGGAGATTCAATTATTGTAGGAAATGATAAAATTGTCCATGAGATTAATTGTCCACACCCTAAATGCATCAAGGATGAGACAGCGGTTTATGTTATTTTAAATGGAAATTACATTGGATATATTATTATTGATGATCAATTGAAATCAACCTCCTCTAAAGCTATAGTCAACCTTAGAAAGAGAAATATTAGCAAGATTGGTTTATTGACTGGCGATACTAAAAATATTGCTGAAAGAGTTGGAAATGAAGTAGGTATAGATCAAGATATGGTTTACGCCAGTTTGATGCCTCTCAATAAAATGGAAATTCTTGAACAATTTTTACATGAAAAATCAGATAAAGGCGCCGTAGTATTTGTTGGAGATGGAATAAATGACGCTCCAGTTATTGCTCGTGCAGATATTGGGGTAGCAATGGGTGGAATAGGATCTGATGCATCCATTGAGGCTGCAGACCTGATAATAATGGATGATAATCCTGACCGATTAAATGATGCAATAGATATTGCAAAAAAGACAAATTTTGTAGCTAAAGAGAATATTTTACTGGCTCTGGGGATAAAGACAATTTTTATATTACTAGGCACTCTAGGCTTAGCCTCGATGTGGGTTGCTGTTTTTGGAGATGTAGGAGTTACCCTTTTAACAGTTTTGAATTCTATTAGAGTATTGAGATGAAATAAACTACCAATGTTTGTTAAACAATGAGTGAGCAATTGAGCAAAAAATTTTGTCATTAAGAGTTAAATAAATATTTTTTTGCCTTGTTATTAATTTAGAATTTCTAATCTAACCTTGTTTCGTTTGTCTTCCTTCAAGGTGCTCAATAAACCAAATTCCTGCAAAATGCAGACATATTACAAGAATCCAAAGAAAAAAAATCCAAACATCAGAAGACTCATTATATAATAACCCCAATAATAATCCGTAACTACTTGAAACAACGATTGCATATGCTAATTCTTGGAAGGCAAATTTCCTCATAAATACCACCTTGTCTTGGCAATTAACGATTATTTCCTGTATCGTAGTTAAGCTCAAGTTCAGGAGTTTAGAATTTTCTACTTAAAAACCCTTTTTTCCTTATATTTTAAACTTGTCATATAGAAATTGAATCTATAACAAAATCAAATTAGTCTGCTAGGAGATCAGTCCAGTAATTATTTGTTTGATCTACCTCTCCAATCTCCGTTAAAAATTTCATAGCGGCTTCTTTCTCAGCTTCTTGTTTATTGTGGTTAATGGTGCTCTTGATATTATATTTTTTTCCTTCAAATTCCACTTTTAGTTTACATTGAAATTCTTGAAGATGATCAGGGCCTCCTATCCTCCTTGTGAAATAATTAGGCAACTCTATATTCTTTTTCTGAAATAAAATTTGTAATTGTCCCTTAGGATTTGAAGTAAAGTAGGAATGCTTGTTTGAAAGCTGTAAAAGCTTCAATATAACATTTTTTGAAGTATTAAAACCCTTAGCTTTGTATAATCCCCCTAAAAGAGCTTCTATACTCTCTTTTAAATCATTCTGAGTCATCTTACCTTTTTTAAAGTTCTCTTTCATCAATTGATCAATTTTTAGCTTCCTAGCGATTTTTGTTAACGTTTTTTCATTGTGGAAGGATTGAATTAATTCAGTAATTTGACCACTGTTACTAATCCCTTTATTAGAAATAATATCTAGAAGAGTTAAGTTAAGAACACCATCACCATATAGAGCAAGAAATTTGAAAGCATCCCCACCACCACAGGATTTTGGTTGGATAGCAAGAGAAAATATCTCCTCATGTTCTGATAAAAAGAAATAGTCCATCAATTCGTTTTTCATAAAATAAATCATCTACACAAATTACGAATTCTGAATATTTTCTAAAAATGGTTTAAATTCCGACCATTCATTTAAGATATAGAAAGGAACAGTTCTCAGAGCGTTTGGATCTAATTTCCTTGAGTTGAAGAGTACAAACCTTATATTAGCTGCCCTAGCTGCCTCTGAATCTATAAATGAATCTCCTATATAAATAGTATTTAATTTAGGGATATTTAAGTTTCTTAAAATCATCATTATGCCTTCAGGATCAGGTTTTGGCTTCTTTATGTCATCTCTTGTAAAAATCTCAAAATAATCAAGAAACTCAAATCCTTTTTTCAGTAAATAAAATTTTACAGTTTCACTAGTATTGTTGGTATAAATCACCCCTTTTATTTTGTATTGTTTCAAAATACCTGAAAGATCTGGTGCTCCTTGCATTATGCTTGCATTTTTGACGGCTCTTCTTTCACTTTTTTCCACAATCTGTTTTGCTGTGTGAAATAAATCTTCATCAATTTCTCTAAGCTGATTCATAATTTGAAGAATGGGGATTTGATGGAGATGAGCAGGTACATAGGTTCTAGGAAATAATTCAGCAATCTTTGAACGTATTTTAGCGTAATCAATGGAAGAATGAACCAATGTATCGTCTAAGTCGAATATGACAAGTTGAATTGGATCAATCAATGAATCTCATCTTTTATTAACGGTTATATTGGATTATTTACTGAGAAATATGATATTTCGATTGGTATAAAAGCATGGAACACAATTGAGTAGGTATCATAGTAATTTGCATATTAGAAGTTTGATCAGAATGCTGTTGGAATCAATTCTTTCGAGACACGACGTGCCTGAGGATGTTAAAAACGCCATTAAGAAAGAGATAGCTCACCGGGAGAAGATAGAAAAAGAATATTCTAATTTGAAATCATTATTTAATCATTCTCCAGAAACTTCAATGCTACTTGATCGCGATGGACGTATAATTACAATCAATCGAATCGGTTCAGAACGACTAGGCAAATCAAAGGAGAATTTGAAGGGGAAAATAGTTTTTGAATTTTTCTCTCCTCCAGTTGCTAATCTCCGAAAATCTATGACCAAAGAAGCTTTAGTAAAAAAGAAAAATATTCGTTATAGTGATAGTCGGGAAGGAGTTGTTTTTGAAAACTGGGTTTACCCGATATTAGACGATCATGGAGAAGTCGTGCGTCTAGCTATATTTGCTAGCGATATTACTAACATCATTGAGGCAAATAAAGCACTGGTTGAATCAGAAGAGAAATATCGAACGTTAGTTGAAAGAGCTAAGGATGGAATAGTAATTATTCAGGATGGAGTAGTAAAATTTGTCAATAAATCTTTAGCTGAAATGTCAGGTAGATCTATCGAAGAAATCATAGGTACTACGTTCCAAGAGAATATCCATCCTGATTCTTTGAATGAAGTCATGCAAAGGTATAAGGATCGTATAGAGGGCAAACATGTTCCCTCCATATATGAAACGGTATTAATTCGTGCCAACGGGGAAAAAGTTATAGCAGAGCTAAATGCTGCGGTGATACCTTTTCAAAATCGTCCAGCAGATCTTGTATTTGTTAGAGATATCTCAGAAAGAAAACAAATGATGAAAGAACTAAGAGAAAGTGAAGAAAGGTATCGAACACTTATAACTACGATGGGTGAAGGAGTATGGTTGACAGATAGTAGAGATAGAACCATTTTCACAAATAGAGCCTTACAGAAAATGCTAGGTTATTCTGAGGTGGAGCTGAAAGATCAAATCGTCACAGATTTTCTCGCCCCAGAATCATGGAAAGTATTTGAAGGAGTAATAAAACAGAGAATAGAGGAAAAGAAGCATTCTTCGACATATGAACTCACATGGATTAAAAAAGATGGGTCTTCTTGCATTACAAGGGTTACAGGAACACTTCTTTTTGATGAAGAAGGAAGGATAACTGGTTCTTTCGGAGTATTTTCTGATATTACGGTGGAGAAGCGTATTGAGCAATCTCTTCAAGAATCAGAGGAAAAATATAGAAATCTTGTTGAAAGAGCAAATGATGGAATCACAATTGTACAAGATAGGATATTAAAATACGTGAATCCGAGTCTATCCGAAATTATAGGTTATTCTATCCCCGAACTATTAGGAAAACCTTTTTCCTCGTTCATTGACCCAGATACTTTGGTAGAAATTGAAGATTACTACGAACGTCGAATGGCAGGGGAAGATGTGAGACCTATCTACGATTCAAGATTTATAAGAAAGGACGGAAAGAGAATTGATGTGGAAATAAATGCGGGTATAATAACTTATCAAGGAAAACCTGCTGATTTGGTATTCATTAGGGATATTTCTGAAAGAAAAAGAACTGAAAAGTTATTAAAACAAATTAAAATTGAAGAAGAGAGGTATTATGCTATGTTGGCGCATTTTATCAATAACGACCTCCAGAAAATTGTCAATAACCTTGATTTCCTCTTTCTGGAACTAGAAAAGAGTGGAACGATAAAAATAGAAGGTATTCAACGTACAATCAATATTGCCACTCAATCTTCCAGAACAATTGATACAGTTAATCAGATATTTGATGTTCTCCAATCACCTTCCATGAATGAATCAAAAGAATGCATTAATCTACTAGAGAAAATAACTTGGACTGTCAAGAATATTTCTCATCTCGAAGAGAGTATTCAGATAGATGAAAATAGTCTTGATAAACTCCTAATTTGTGATAAGTACTTTGCTAGTGCTCTCTCTGAAATTTTATACTTCATCCAATACTCTTGCGAAGAGAATGCTGTTATTCATTCTCCCATCCAAATAGAGGGCAGTCTTCTAGCAGCCTATTATCGTATAGTAATAAGAGATAATTGTTCTCCTCCAATATCTGAAGAAGTAAGTCATCGACTATCAAGTAAAATTACCGATAACTGGGAATATCAAGGCCATTATATCGGATTAGCATTAAGTTCTGTTATCATGCAACATTATGGTGGTGCGCTTAAAATATTTCCAATTGCGGACAAAGGTAATGAATTTCAATTACAATTTCCATCAATTTTGGTTTCAAATAAGTAAAAAAAGAAAAAACACGGATAAACCGTGTAAGAAAAAGATATAGGATTCTTAGATAAGTCCTTGAGCAACCATTGATCTAGCCACTTTCATGAATCCAGCGATATTAGCACCAACAACGTAATTGTCTTTAACGCCGTATTTTTCAGCTGTTTCATAAGCATTCTTGTGGATATTGACCATAATGCCATGCAATCGTTGATCAACTTCTTCACGTGTCCAAGCTAAGCGGAGACTGTTTTGGGACATTTCTAGACCCGATGTGGCTACTCCACCAGCGTTTGCAGCTTTAGCTGGACCAAATGCTACCCCTGCTTCAAGGAAAATATCAATAGCTTCTAAAGTCGAAGGCATATTTGCTCCTTCAGATATGGCCATAACACCGTTATCTACAAGCATTTGGGCATCTTTTGCGTCAATTTCGTTCTGAGTTGCTGATGGGAATGCAATATCACATTTCACTTCCCAAGGTCTTTTTCCAGGGAAATAATCCACATTGTATTTCTCTGCATACTCTTTTATCCGACCACGACGGACTTGCTTCAATTCAAGGAAATAATCAAATTTTTCTCCAGAAACACCATCAGGGTCATAGATATAACCTTTACTGTCAGATAAAGTGACAACTTTTCCACCAAGTTGGTTAACCTTCTCAGTAGTATATTGAGCGACGTTTCCAGCTCCTGAAACAGTAGCAACCTTTCCTTTGATATCTTCTCCACGAACTTTCAACATTTCCTTAGCAAAATAAGTAGAACCGTAACCAGTGGCTTCTGGTCGAACAAGGGAACCACCATATTCAATACCCTTACCAGTTAAAACACCAGTAAATTCATTTCTAATTTTGCGATATTGACCATAAAGATAACCTATCTCACGACCACCAACACCAATGTCACCAGCGGGGACATCAGTATCTGGACCAATATGACGAAATAATTCGTTCATAAAAGACTGACAAAAACGCATAACTTCATTATCAGATTTGCCTTTAGGATCAAAATCGCTTCCACCTTTTCCACCACCCATTGGGAGTCCTGTAAGAGAGTTTTTGAATACTTGCTCAAATCCTAGGAATTTAATAATTCCAAGATAAACGCTTGGGTGAAATCTCAATCCTCCTTTATATGGTCCAATAGCAGAATTGAATTGAATACGGAATCCACGATTTACATGGATTTCGCCATTATCATCCATCCAAGGTACACGAAACATAAATTGTCGCTCGGGTTCGACGATTCGTTCAAGAATTTTATGTTTTCCAAACTCTGGATGCTTTTCCATCGCTGGCCCTAGGGATTCAAGGACTTCCTTCACAGCCTGGTGAAATTCTTTCTCACCAGGATTCTTTATTACTACTTTGTCGTATACAGCATCAATACCTGTCATAGTTTTCAACCACAATTTTACATTATTTACTTCTTCTGTTTGTAATTTTGCATTATTTCAGAGATAATTTGGTGGAATGATCATTTTGCAAGTTTTTAAAATAAAAACCTGTTCTAATTCCCGGAGTAATTGAAATGTTTAAACAATTTCTTATACAATTTTATAAAAAAAAAGCTTCCTTGTACTTTTCTTAAGATTTTCTTTAGTTTTTTGAACCAGATATAATCAGTTCTTAGCTGAAATTGTATTTGAAATTTTGGAAAGGCCATTTACTGTTTTATATCAATATATATTGCTATATATCGTTACTCGATATTTAATTTGGTTTTATTACGAAAGTTTCCTATGAAATCGGTAGGGAAGGTTTAAACAAAGTTGATGAGACTAGATAACTGAATTCATATGACTCAGACGTCTGAAAGCGATTTAGATATTGACGAGTTTAAACTCGATTATAGGCCTAAATATCAGATATTCCATGAATTAATGGCAAAACGTATTAATAAAGTTCTTTTGGTATCATCGTATTACGATTCATTCATTCTCGAGGAGGATGGACGACTCTCTGATCAAATTTTTGAGCAATTTCATAATCTAAATCTACGTACCCTACCGGTAATAACACGAGTAGATACTGCGAATGAAGCCCTTGAACTTATAAAAACAAAAAAATTTGATTTAGTAATTACAATGAGGCGCCTAAGTGATATGG
>JAEOSP010000065.1 GCA_016840305.1 Candidatus Hodarchaeota archaeon | reverse complement strand
TAGTGATAGCAAATTTAATTGTGCAAGACTTTGTATACATGAGTAAACAAAGAAATAAGCACAAAGAAAGCATATAATTGCCGTTCCCAGGTTGTATGATAGTAATAAGGCTAGAAATCTGGTTAGAGGATTATAATGTAATAAACTTATATATAAAAAAGAATTTAAGGACTAGCGTTAAATACGTTCTTTGAATGTATGTCTGAATTGTACGTTTATCAGAATTAGGTGTAGACTTTATGCAACAACGAGACGATATCCACCGCGAGTTAACTCGTCTATTAAAAAGTGATACTTCTATTAAAGTTACTTTATTGGGCGACAGAACTGGTTTAACTATTGCTAGAGCTTCCAGATTACTAGTCTCTGAAACTATGGGTGCATTTGACCTTGAAAGCATTGGTGCCATAGCATCTGCAGTTTTTTGTGGCGCAGCTGAGCAGGGAAGTACCCTTACTCTTGGTGCGCTTGGAATTATGTTAGCAGAGTTTTCTGATGGGAAAATATTAACTGCGCAAAGCGGAGAACGTGGTGTATTGGTAGTAGTTGCTGAATCCGATGCTCAGCTTGGATTAATTCGTATGCGAATGAAAGAATCATCTGAGTCTTTATCGCGACTAATGGATAGATTAACTGAGCCTTCTGCAGTTAAAATTAAAAAACAAGAATCTCAGTCAATTATGGCTGCTTTAAAAGAACTAGATAACTTTTGATTCACTTTTCCACCCTTTTTCTGTTATTAGATAAATGAATACTAATGCCAAATGTCCTAAGCTCACTAATGGAGAAGGATGCACCGTGCCCTATTCACAATTAGATGATATCATCTTACAACTAACCGATGAAGTAACCGTGAAGGTCTTAAATGTCCTACTTGACCATCGTGAGATTATTGATGAAGATATCGTGAATACTTTGAATGAGGGCATAGAATTCGTTCAAGAAGATTCTGAAGCACCTAAAGAAGAGGAAAAAAGCGAAGAGGATCAACTTGTTCGAATTGCCTTAAAAGAAGTACGAAAATCCCTTTACAAGTTAAATGAAAGATCACTAGCTAGATACAGAAGAGTTCGTGATAAAGAAACTGGATATTTCGTGTATTACTGGTCACCTATCTGGGAGAGAATTCGAGATTTAATTGTGAGTAGACGGAAACAGACAATTAAAAAGCTCAAACAGCGTTTAGATTATGAACAAAGGAATTTGCTCTATGTATGTGAAGAAGGGCATACCCCTGTAACTTTCTCTGATGCATTTGAATTGGGATTTATTTGTACGGTTTGTGGCCAAGAACTTGCTCAAAAAGAAAATGCTTCTACCATTGCAGTACTTCAAAGTAAAATCAGTGATGTTGAAAAAGCGCTTAAAACTGGTTTGGAAGATATTCAGGGCATAGAAGCTCGAATGGAGAAAGCCACGAAGTAGTTACATTTTTTCTTCAATATGCTCTCTTCACAGAAAAATCAGCAATTTTCTCCAAAAGTATCTTTTTCTCCTCTTTTTCAAACTCAATTGTAGATAAAATCATTTTTGCTTTGTGAGACCATTTTTCTGCCTCATTCATAACATGTTTCTTTACTTGGGATTTTTCAATGAGGGGAATGCATTTTTTAACCCTGTCATCGTCTGTTAAATTCTTATCTGTTATAAATTCTTTAAGTAATTGAGCATCATTATCATCTAACATCTTGAGTGCTTGAACTATAACAAAATTACCAAGTTTTTGCTCAATGATATCTTTATAGATAACTTTACCAAATGTATCCACGGCAGAAAAGATATCTAAATAATCATCCGCAATCTGGAATGCAACCCCAGTTGACCAACCATATTTCTCTGCACAAGCTTGTTCATCTAAAGAAGCGCCTCCTACTATTGCTCCTAATCTGCATGCAGCTGCTAATAAAGCAGCTGTTTTCCCTGTTATCATTCTTAGATAATCCGCTAGTGTTACCTCGTTAAATCGATAATCTTTGAAGTATTCATTTTCTCTTTCCTCTTTCTGCTCAAAAAGAACATCTAAACGTTCACCTTCAGTTAATCGACGAATTGTTTGCGAATAAATGGCGATGGATTGGTTAATATGCTTACCGGTTGCTTTAGCTGCCTCATAAACTGCTTCACGATGAATAATAGCTGATAAAATTGCAAACTCATCCCCGTACTTAGCACGAGTAGTAGGTTGTCCCCTACGAAGATCACCCCTATCAATAATATCATCTAAAATTAAAGAATAAGTATGAATTAATTCAATGCCTGCTGCTGCTGAAAGAACCTCTGAATCACTTGGAGAAGATCCAAATGCTTCTGCAAATAAAATAGTTAAAGCTGGACGTAATCTTTTCCCACCTGTATGAGTTTGCCATGCAACAAGATCTTTAAAATCATTATTTACATCTTTAAGCAAAAATTCATACATTTTTTCTTCGACAGATTTACCAAGAACGCTCAGTTTAGAAAAAACAGTTTTTAATTCATCATCGGGCATTTAAAAATCACCTAATTGTTAATATAATAATTACAGGCATAAAAATCTGGATTTGATCTTAAGAGTAAGTTAACGAGTAATTATACCAATAAAAGAGCTAAAGAATAGCTATTAAATTAAACTTACGTTAAAATCAATAATAGAAGAAGTACAAATTATATTGGTTAGAAATAGGAATCCAAGGAAAATCTGATCTATGGAATAAAAAATATCTAATAATCTGCTATCTACTTATTAGAAGTTAAAATCCACTCGGTTGCTTCCTCAATCGAATCTAGAACTATCGTTGGAGAACTAAATCTGAATAATAGTTCACGACTCACAAGTCCTGTTGTAAGACCTATTGTGGTTAATCCTGCACTTTCTCCAGCTATTATATCAGAAGGCATATCTCCTAAATAGAAACAATCCTCTACTCGAGATGAACATGCGTTCATAGCAAGAAAAATCCCTTCTGGAGCTGGTTTCAAATTAATAACATCATCTCGTGAGATAAGAGCTTTTGGGTGAAATAAATCAATTAATTCATGCTTTTTCAAGGTTAAGTTCATTTGATCACGATTCGCCGATGTACAAATTCCCAGACAATAACCATTTTCGAGAAGCTTCAGTAAACTTTCTTTCGTCTTTGGGAATAATTTTGCGTTTTTATACACCGCTTTAACATTTTTAAGACACTTAGTTGTAAACTGGAGGGCTCCTATTCTCGATAATCCAAAAGATCTTCCTACTCGCCAGAATATCTTGAAAATTAAGATTATACTTGGTTTCGTTTGAGAGGTACGATTTATTTCTAGAAGTTTAATCCCAATTTCGTTCATTGATTCTTTTGTCTTTACAACTCCGTATCTATCCAAGTTAGAAACAACAATTTCTTTAAAAATTCGCATGGAATCAAGTAAAGTACCATCCAAATCAAATATTACTGTTTTTGCAACGGGAGTTGTCATCTTACTTATGTTTTCAGGAGCTAGATAGATCAAATAAGCAATTCGTTATTGCTCAATTACTTATTTTTGCGTATTTATGTTACTTCACCCCTCTACACATTTGAAATTGTGAACCCCTCTTGTAATATTGGTTTTTTCGAATAAAAAGGCGATTAAAGAATTTAGAGCAATAAATTTGAAGAAATCTAAGAAAATTGTTATCAAAGCAAATTTAAATTTCAGAGATTTTCGATGAAATACAGTCAGATGGGTTTTTCTTGTACCAATCTAACGCCAGTATAAAGCGTTTTTTGATTAATTCTGAACATGTGATATAGATGTCGAAAGCTTTTGAAATTCACGATCTACGAAGTCTTCGGGAAGAAATAATACAGCTTCGAGAAGCGAAAGCTGATTTGTTGGAAAACCTCCGAAAACTGGAGAAAGAACGAAATCAGAACCGAGAAGATCGTGACAGGCTCAATAAAATAGCATCTGAGAATTTTGGTAAAGTTCGTGAATTAAAAGAACATCGCGATAAGAATAATCGCTCAATTCAGGAATTAAAATCAGTACGTCGAAGTGTACTTGAAGAAATGAAAGGTCTGATTGAAAAAGCGAAATCTCTTCAAGAGGAGATTACTTCTTTAGAGATTACAGAGATTGACATTCAGAAATCCCATCGTTTGAAAAAACGAATCGACACTCTTGATTGGAAAATTCAAACCACACCTACAATGGGAATCGCTGAAGAACGACAGCTAACTGACCAGGTTAATGCCTTAATGTCACAATTAGGAGAAATTTCTGTCTCCACAGAAAAGCTTAAGGCACGAAAGGAAATTAACAGGGAAATCAACCATCTTCGTGGTTTTTTAGATCATAGTTGGAAGGATTTTCAAGATCTAGTTGAAAACTCACAGAAATCACATCAACAGCTAACAGATCTTTACGAAACAGGAAAAAAGGCTAAAGACGACGCTGATAAATGTCATAAGATATTTCTGGAAAAAGCTGATGCCATCAGAAAGTTTCGTGAAGAATTCCGAGAATTAAATAAAGCTCTAAGAGATAAATCAAGTATTTTCAGAGAACAAAATCGAATGCAAAAAGAACGTGTTCAAATCAAACGTGAACAAGCTAGCGCAGAACTCCTTGAAGAACAAAAGGCAATTATTCAAGAAAAATTGAGCACGAAGAAAAAGAAAGTTTTAACCTTTGAAGAGATGCGAATCATGATGACTCAAGATCCTGACTTTTTGCACGATGAAGATGAATTAATATTTGATGAAGAAGAATAAGGCAATAATCTTTGAATATTCATTTTAGATAATTCAATTAGCTAATCTAAGCTAGTGAATAAAACGATAAGTACTAAACAAAATTTTTATTAGGTCTTATATCTTCTATTAAATAGAGTAAAGTGACTTTTAATAGGAGAGTAGATGCTGTTTGGATGAAAAAGAATTTTTCGAGCTAGTGGGAAGCGATATACGTAGGGAAATACTGCGATCCGTTGCTCAAGAGCCTAAATATCTTTTTCAGCTAGCAGGAGAGCTGAAAAGATCTCAACAATACCTCTTACGACATCTTCAATGCTTATTAGAGAAAGGGTGGCTGAATCAGGAATTAGTTGAAGGTCCACATGGCCCTAGTAGAAAATTATACCGTATTGCGAAAAACCTGTCAGTAAGAATAACACTCAGTCAGCATTCGTTCGATATTGATGTCATAGACATTCAGCTTGGGGATCTTAGCCTTCCTGAGGATGATTTACAGTCCCATCTAGAAGAAATAAGTAAAGATATGTCAACACTACTTTCTCGTGCAGTGGAAAAAGATCATCAGAATTATGCTGATCAGATTCGTTCTCTAAACATTATTCTAGATAAATTAGGATCGATTGAGAGCTTTATTCTTAGTCGAAAACTCAGTGTAACGGGAGAATTAAACGAAACAATTTCGATGAAATTAGAGGGTGACGACCATAGGAAAGATCGTGAGTTAGCTTATACGATATTTTCTAGTTCTGCTCCGATTAAAATTGACATTCTTCAAAAAGAGATTGAAACACAACGCGATGAACTTCTTGCATCTTTTAAAAGGTTAAATGAGAAAAATCTTTTACCAGCAAGAGGTTTAGATTTAATGCGCAAACTTGAAGTAACAGTGAATAACCAAACAGAGTGAAAAACATTGATCGAAGATAAAACTCCTCAGGATACAGATAGTGACGAAAATAATGTCATAGATATAGAGGAACAAATAATGCAAAGTGAAACAACCCAACAAGACACTGTTTCAGATCAGAAGATACAGAAGGATAAGATACAAGATAATATAGCACATCTTCAAAAAGAACTAGAAGAGAAGATTGAGGAAAATAAGAAGTTAAAAAGTCATCACTTACGTGCATTGGCCGATTATGAGAATTTAAACAAAAGAACTAAAGCAGAGCGTCTTAAATTGCTTAAATCAGCAAATGCAGATCTTATCACAAAATTTCTTGATCTTGCTGACAGTTTTGAAAAAGGTACCAGCAGTTTTTCAGAAACATCTGTAACCCTTGATGTTGTAAAGGAGGGTTTTAAGGCTGTTGAAGCTCAATTTTTCACCATCTTAAAAAACGAAGGTGTTCAAAGGGTTACCTGCATTGGTGAAAAATTCGATCCTGCCGTACATGAAGTCATTCTTGTTCGACAGGATTCTAGTGTAGAGGAAGATACTATTATAGAGGAAATTCAAGCTGGATATAAATTGGATTCAGTTTTACTACGTCCTAGTAAAGTTATAATTGCAAAAAAATAAAATAAAGGAGAAATAAAGATGCAAAGACCAATTGGCATAGACTTAGGAACAACTTTTTCCGCCATTGCTACAATGGAAGGTGGAAAAGCGAAAATCATACCCAACGCGGAGGGTCAACGAACCACTCCATCAGTGATCGCCATTACAAAAGAAGGCGAACGAATAGTTGGTACATTAGCAAAAAGACAAGCCATTTCCAATCCTGATCGAACTGTTCGGTCCATTAAAAGAGAAATGGGAACTTCTTACACAAAGACAATCGATGGAAAGGTTTACAAACCAGCGGAATTAAGTGCGATGATTCTTCAAAAGCTTAAGCGCGATGCAGAAGCATATTTGGGAGAATCTATAACACAAGCAGTTATTACTGGTCCCGCTTATTTTTCTGATTCTCAACGACAAGCTACCAAAGATGCAGGTAAAATTGCAGGATTAGAAGTGTTGAGAATCATAAATGAACCCACAAGTGCATCATTAGCCTATGGTATGGATAAAGAAGGCGAATCTACAATTCTAGTCTTTGATTTAGGCGGAGGAACATTCGATGTTTCAATCTTAGAATTATCCGAAGGTGTATTCGAGGTTAAGGCCACTTCAGGAAATAATCGCCTTGGCGGTGACGATTTCGATCAACGAATAATGGATTGGATGATTGAAGAATTCAAGAAAGAGAGTGGATTAGACCTATCAAATGATCCAATGGCACTTCAAAGGCTAAAAGATTCCGCAGAAATGGCCAAAATTGAACTATCTCAAAAAAATTCAGCAGATATGAATTTACCATATATTTATGCAGATAATACAGGACCAAAACACTTAAATCTCACCTTAACTAGATCTAAATTTGAAATAATGATTGCAGATCTAATTGAAGCTGCAATGGGCCCTACTAGAAGCGCAATGAAAGATGCTAAAATGGAACCTTCAGATATTCACAAAATTCTGCTTGTTGGAGGTTCAACTCGTGTTCCAGCTGTGCAATCTGCGATTAAAAGCTATTTCAACAAGGAACCCTCAAAGGAGCTTAATCCTGATGAGTGTGTTGCTTTGGGTGCTGCAATACAAGCAGCTATTCTAACAGGAGATGTTAAGGATGTTCTTTTATTAGATGTTACTCCCTTATCCTTGGGAATTGAAACATTAGGTCGTGTTTTTACTCCATTAATAGATAGAAATACAACAATACCAACTCACAAGGAACAAATATTCTCAACTGCCGCTGATAATCAACCATCGGTTGAAATTCATGTGTTACAAGGCGAGAGAAAAATGGCTGCCGATAATATTACACTTGGACGTTTTCAACTTGTTGGTATTCCCCCAGCTCCTCGTGGAGTTCCTCAAATAGAGGTAAGTTTTGACATAGATGCTAATGGTATAGTGAATGTAAAAGCAAAGGATTTGGGAACTGGAAATGAACAGAAAATTACAATAAAAAGTGATACTGGTCTTTCTGAAAAGGATTTCCAAAGAATGGCCGATGAAGCTGCAAAGTATGAGGAAGAAGATAATCAGCGACTAAAAGAGGCAGAAGCTCGTAATAAAGGAGATTCTTTGATATATCAAGTTGAAAAATTAATAAAGGATCTTGGTGAAAAACTCGGTAGTTCTGAAAAAGAAAATCTGGAGAAACAAATCGAAGAACTAAAGTCTGCTCTTCAATCTGGAAATGTATCAGAGATTACCCAGAAGAATGAAGCACTAGAAAAAGTCGCACAAGAATTAGCTCAGAAACTCTACGCTCAACAAGGTGCGCCAGGTGGATCTGGTTTTCAAGGTACTCCAGGTGCAGGGTTTCAAGGAGCTCCAGGTGGTCCATCTACTAGTAAACAAGATGATTCTGAAGTTGTCGACGTAGATTATGAAATCGTTGATGATGACGAATAAATTCTTCTGTTCCCAAATCAGGTGATATAGTTGAGTAAAAATAAGCGTGACTATTATGAAGTCCTCGGTGTTCAACGAAATGCTGACGGTAAAGAGATAAAGAAAGTATTTCGAAAGCTCGCTCGCAAATATCATCCTGATATGAATCCAGAGGATCCAGATGCAGAGAACAAGTTTAAAGAAGTAGCAGAAGCATTTGAGGTCCTCTCCGATTCAGAGAAAAGGTCGCGGTACGATCGTTTTGGTCATGAAGGATTATCGGGGAGTTCGTTCCGTGATTTTTCAGGTTCTGGATTGGAGGATATATTTAGTGGATTTGGTATTTTTGATGACCTCTTCAGTGCTTTCGGAGGTGGAGGATCTAGAAACCGTTCTTATCAATCTCGCACGAGGCGGGGCCAAGATGTTAGACTGAATTTAGAATTAACGTTTGAAGAAGCTATGCAAGGGTTAACGAAGAAGATAAAAGTTCCCAATTGGGCCCAATGTCCTACCTGTCATGGTAAAAGAGTTCGAGAGGGAAAGTCGCTTAAGAAATGTGACTCATGTAATGGTGCAGGAGAAGTTCGTCAGGTCCAACGAACAGTTTTTGGTCAGATGATCAACATAACAACTTGCCCAAAATGTCGGGGCGAAGGAGAAATGCTGATACGGGGAACTGAATGTCAAACTTGTGATGGAAATGGAAAAGTTAAGCAAACGCGTACTGTAGAAGCACAAATTCCCGCAGGTGTCGATAATGGTATGCGTGTTGTTATTCGAGGGGAAGGTAGGCCAGGTGAGATGAATGGTCCTTCGGGTGACTTAATGGTTGTTATTAATGTTCTCCCTCATCCATTTTTCCAAAGAAATGGGTCAGACATCATTCTAGAACTTCCTATAAGTTTTTTTGATGCCTTACTTGGTAAAAAAATGACTATACCTACAATTAATGGTGAGGAGAAAATTACTATTAAACCTGGTACTGAATCAGGAAAAATCATCACACTCCGTAATAAAGGAGCACCTGACCCAAATAGTTCCAGACGCGGAGATATGCATATAGGGATAATGGTAAAGATACCTTCCAAACTAAAAAAAGATATAAAATCCCAATTCGAACAAATACAATCCCAAGTCGATAATAATTATGTTTTTAAGGATTATTCAGCATTAGAAAAGCATTTTCTCGCTAAAAAGTAATCGTATTTAGCCCAACGTTACTATCTTGACTATTCTTGTAATAACGAGAGACGTTGAAGCTTTGCAATATTTCTTATTCTCAGAAATTCCGATGGAGTCGAGATGATGATTTCCCATTTATTATAACATGAACATATTTGGGATAGATCAGAAGGTAATTTTTCCTTGTTAATTGCTTTTGTCAATAAATGTAAAACTGTTTTGTCACATTTTCCGCAGTTATGTGCTCCTCGAAGCTTACCTGCCGCCGAAGGATCACAGATAATTGCTGTATCAGGAGCAATCTTTGTAGCTGTTTGAATTATGTGGAGGACAGACCATAACCAGGGGGGACGATATCTATTTTGACGGAAAAGTTCGTTTACAAGGGTTCCGTTCTGAACATTGCAAGGATTAATGGAGATTACATCAGTACCTATCTTAGCAACCTCAGAAATAGTTATGATTGTGTCTCTTATAGCGTCTCTCTCTGTAAGAAATGGTGGTTTTATAAAAATATAACTTTTGATTTTCACGCCCAGTGTTTGCAGTATTTTTACAGATTTTTTGTAGTTCTCAAGTGTAGTACCTTTATTCCAACAATCCCTTAGAATGGTATCATTTGAGCTTTCTAATCCTATTCCTATCTCTAGAATAACTCCTTTAAGCTGCTTAATTGTTTCCTCAATAATAGATTTTTCTTTAATGATGTATTCTGTCCTACATTCAACAGCTAATTTGAATACGTTTGGAACATTGGTGATTAAGCTAATAATTCTTGATCTTAAATCAGAAGAAACATCTTTTTCATCAAAAAAGCTACCAGAATTAAATATTTGGACTTCTATTTTTTTAGAATATTCTGTTTCAACTAATAATTTTGTCAAATGCTTAATTATTATTTCTATTGGAACTACTCTATCCCGTGATGAATCATTTATATAACCACAGACAGAACATCCACCGTATTCTCCTAAGGCCCAACTACAACCCCTCGAAGGTATAACAATTGTTACAGTTATATACTCTTCATTTTCTGAAACGCTGCTCCAAATCTTTGGATTAACATTGTCTGAAATCTGAGCTAGATGCTTGTTCCTTATCTCCTGGATTTTCGAAGTCAGCAGTTTATTATTAGGGTAAACCATATTATTTCACCTTCTGCCTTATTTTTATACCAAATCCGTGCTTCATACTTACAAGCAAGTTACCTGGTAGATATGCAACGCCTGTAGCAATTATCTCATTCTCATTATTTACAATAATAACCTCATCATTAATACGGATCTCTGAATGAGCTTCCTTTATTGCGTTAGCAAAGATGGTTGATCCTTGTATATGATCTCCATCAAATTTTACGATATTTTCAGAATGACCAAACAGAAGTCTAGCAGCCTCGAGAGAGAGTGTTAATAATCCAGTCGATTTTCTAAATGTCAGAAGATGTTTTCCATTAAGTGTAACCCGTAAACCTATCTCTTTTCTGCCTCTAATTTGTACAGTATCAGGAATTAATTTATTTCCAGTCCCCTGACCGAATTGATAATCACAGACGGTACGTAAGAATTCCAGCTGGTTATTTACTTTTAAACGTGGTAGTGCTAATAATTTTTCTTTCAAAAGTAGGTTTAATTGAAAAAGGCCCTCTTTAGAGGTTAATGAGGTTATATCTTCTCCAATTAAGTGAATTTTGCGATTCTGTTCAAGACATACAGCCTTTAGTACCTCTCTTTCCGCACCTTTTACATAACCAATAAGTATTGTAGAATCAGAGCATTTTGATAACAGTTGTCTGAGATCTTGAGCGAGATGATTCCTTTCAACATTGCTCCAATCCCCTGTAACTGGAATATCATAATGAGCTGCTGGAAAAGTATATTCAAGGTCTCTAGGGACAACTCCCAATGGACTTGTGAGAATAATTTCCATAACCGAATGACGTGCACTTTTCAAACTTCGTTTGATAACGTGTCTAAATGAAGCATGCGATTTCGATTGAGAATAAGGTTTTCTAGCAGAACAAGGAAGAAATATTATTCCTCGAGTATAAGAAGGAACAGAGAAACGATTTGCGACTCGTTCTCTAAACAAAGAAACTTCTGGACGAGTGAGATCTGTGTCATCCGTGCAATATAAAGTCTCTGCTCCATAAAGAGACGTTTGTTGTTCCAACGAATGTTTTTGATCGATTTTTTTCAATAGTGTTTTTTGTGGTGGATAAGAATTCGCGTAAACACGGGCTAAATCTCTCAATTTATTTATTTTCAGTGCTCTTCTGACCCGATTAAGCGTATAAATATAATCCGAATGAGTGTTCCCATGTTCAAAAATAACAGGAGTTTGATTCTCTCCTGTAGTTGAAATTGTAGTTAAAAATGTGAAGTCAAATAAATCTATGCCTAAATACGATAAGATTGGGAAATAGAAGGAAGGTACAGAAGGAGCATACAGTATCACATCAGGAGAAAATTTTTGTTTTGTTACTGTTATGTATTTTATTAAATATTCAGGATGATTCAATAACGATGAGATGTCTCCTAGACTAACAATTCCGATACCTAAAGATGTAAAATCATCGAGATTCCTTTCAAGGTCAGGTGAAAAAGGAATATTGATCATTAAATTTCTATTTATTGTTTCTTGCTGGTTTAAATTTTGAATGACTTGAATATATTCATTGATATTATCTAAAAAAATACTTGGTAAGTCCCATGGAATAAAGTGATAAGCATCTAACTTTTTCAATGAATTGTGAAATTCTCTTGGGAAAAAATCTTGAATGTGACTAATTTTATTAATAGATTTTCCTTGTATTTGTAAATGTGGATACAAAAAACAAGTAGGGTAATCATTCTTAGTGAAAGTCTGAGAATTATCATTATCATAATCCAACAGATTCGCTTGGCTTAAAGTTTGTTGTAATTCATTGGATTGGTGAGGAAGCATTAATTCCTCCAGCTCAGTAATAATTTTAGGTTTTTCTCTTAATCTGATATTCAGAAAAGTGGGGGTTTCAAAATTTTTTGCCATAGATATGGTTCCTAGCCTTCCAAGGCCTTCTTTCTTTTGTATTTCAAATGTCATTAATTTCTACCTTGTGAGTGTACCTAATATTAAAACTATTAACTTAAAACTTTGAATTCAAATGGATGGATCTAAGAGGGAGACGTCGAAGCTTTAACTATTTCATTTTTGTAATGCATTTCACAGTAAGAATTCCGTATTATGTATATAACATCTTCACTGAAAGAGTACAGGATACAGCAATAATTAAGGTTGATTTTACAGCCTTCTCTATGTTTAACTAACATTTTCAGTGTGAATCCAATCGTGAGCTCATCTATTAGCAGTACATCTATGATGGACTACTTTCGACCAAAAGGAAAAATCATCTGCATTGGAGATAACTTGAATTCCGAGTTAGAACTTATAAATACGATTTTAGAAGCTGATGATGCCAAGAGATTGCCTGTACTATTATTGAGTTCAACAGACCAACAGAGTGAATATGTTGATCAAGCTGTGATCTTTGACCCAGATATAACTCTTCCTCTGGTTCACAATTTACTAAATTCCCACTTTCTATTTTTTATTTTTAACTCTTCAGAGCAAGGAATTCTTAGGATTCTTGGTACAATTCTGGCTTCAATTGAATATCGTGGTTCAATTCCCATTTTTATTGACACAGGATCAGGATTAACACTGGATAAAAGGAAATTTCTTGGAGAATGCTATTTTCATTTCGATCTTTCTGGGGATCAAACGAGTAAGCAGTTTCAAATATTTTTGGAAGGAATGATCTCAGCTCTTGCGTCAACTTCTGGTGTAGGCATATCTTTCTCAAATTTACTGCAGATATTTGGAAAATCATCATGTGTATTTTATGGAATTTCGTTTTCAAATAGTTTAGATGAAGTTCTAGATAGCATTGTTGACCAAATTGGCGAAGGCCTTGTAAGTGCTCTCCCCGAGACACTCGAACAATTGGATGTTGTTTTTGTATCAGTAATATCAAAGAATTCACTCAATCTACAGACAATGAATAAAATCACACAGAAATTTACAAATACATTCGGCCGAGAAATCGAAATACACTTCTCGAATTCGTGTGAAAAAGAGTTAGAAGGTTACGAAGCATTTGCAATTCTAACAGACAATCATCCTGTTCAAGAAATTATTTCTCTTATAACTCCAATCCCTAATAGTATTTTTGATGACTCTGTGGAATCTTCTATTGAAACAAATTTACCGACTCATCGTCAAAACAATACGGGGGATGATGATGATGAGGATATGAAATTTAAAATTTTGGGGAAAATATTCTCTGAAACAGAAGTATACATCTTCGATGATGGAGGGCTTCCTTTATTTGCCAGTCACCGTCCTGCAGGCCAAGAAGTTTGTTTATACACAGGGTTATTTTCTGCAATTCAATCAATGAGTTCGGACTTAATAGGGCATTCACCTGATCATCTCACTGCAGGAGATAAACGTTGTATGTTCATAACTCAGAGAGGACCTGATAATGTACAATTGCGAGGAGTTGCTATTTGTGCTGAAGGACTGGAAGATAAGGCTCGGAAAGATCTTAAAATCTCATTGGATCTTGTGCAAAGCTTTATAATTCAGGGAGAACCTGAATATGTCATCAATGATAAGTTACAGAGTATTCTTGTATCAAGCTATCAGAATGGAGAACTAGGGAATATTTTCTCGACAGTTAAATATCAAGCAAGTTAGTACTTTTTGTATGCAGAAAATGAATCATCGATTATTTTGCAATGAGTTAATTGATTCTGGTTGTTGAAATCGATCGTAGATCTTCTCAACAAAACTAAATTCTTCAATTAGCTCATGAATCTTTGCTGTTTCAACATAAATTTCGGAACTCCATAATACTAAGTATGCAGTAATCATATGGGGTTGAGGAGTAATGGATTCTTGAATTTCCGAAATAATTTGTTTTCGAAGAGCTAATTCTGTTTCATACATACTAATTATTTCCTGAAATGTTTTTTCCGCTTGATCAATAATTTCCAAATTATGGAACTGTTGTTGATCATCCTCTAAAGCACGTTTCTTAGCAAAATTCAAGAAATCCTTACGAAATTGGTTTTCAATTTTCCACATTTCTTTCACAACTTCTGAAAACTGAGTTACATAATTGTACAATTCTGTTATGTTCTTGTTAATTGTTTCAGCTAATTGGAATTCTAATCGGGATGGTATTGAATCAAAACGCGTAAGAAGATCCTGTGAAAAAACATCTGACCTCTTAGTCAAATTAAATCTTGACATTATAGATAAAATCATATTTACAGTGCGCAAAGACTGGCCTTGAATCGTAGCCCATTTCTTTTGAGAAATTTGCAATCTTTTTTTGAAGATGCGGATATTCTGGCTCAATTCAACTTTGCTCCTATCTGGTTAACTGAATCAGCTCTTTATATTATACTAAATCGCTTTGGTACATGTCTCATTCTAATTATAATCAATCATACCTTTAAAGGCTAATCAAATAGGAAGCGAATCTTTAAAAATAACGATGATTTCATGGGTTAATTTATTGAAAGCAATTTTTTAATAATGTCTATGCTAGTACTCTAAATCATTCAGATTTTGTCAGTAGATAAATATCTCCTTTCTATTTTGAAAGGTGTGTGAGTCGCTTGGCCAAAACATACCAATTGATATTTTGGGCTTTATTTATAGGATTATCCTTTTCTACAAGTACTTTTCTTGACGTAGATTACGGTTTAACAATAGTATATGCCAAACTATCGTCGAACAGTGATGAATTTCAAAATGCAACAATAATTCAACCAGGCGTTTTGATTACAAGCACCCTTACTAATGAAACACCTACTCAGAACTGGAAATTAGAAAATATCGGTGAAGGGGAAATTGTTTACGTTTCCATAACAAATGAAAAAATACTAGAAATGAAGCTATTTCGCCCTTCAGGCATTAATTATGCCAATATTGTTCAAAGAGCTTTAAGTTCATCCTCAAAATATCTTGCTTCATGGGTTAGTCCAAATTATGGTGATTGGATAATTCAAGTAAATGATACACGTGAAAGTAGATCAACGAACGAAACTTACGACCTATTAGTAATAGTCCCCTCCTCGGGATTCGATGTTGAAACAGCTGTAGTAGTTACAGACTCACCTTACCTAGCAAACTTTACCATTGATCATGAAAGTCATTTTTGGAAGGTCTTACTTCATGAAAACCAGAATGGGATAATAAATCTTCGTAGTAGTGATCCCCTCGTATTACTTGGATCAAAAATAAACATTTTTCGTGAACAGAATCCCCAAAATCCGATTCTTGAATTAACTACTATTACACAGGCAAATTTCAATCACTCATGGAATGCTCCTGCAACAGATACCTATTTCGTGGTGGTTAGACATCAATCTGAGGTGGGGGATTCCATAGGTGAATATAATATTTCGTTCTCTTCAGAAACATCTACTTATAATTTTGAGACTGCACAGGAAATAATGGAAAATCAAACTCTCCCAGTTACGGTTACACAGGGGTATCTTCCGAGAAAGCGATATTATTTCAAATTTAACGTCAATATCAGTAGATCAGATGTCAGTATTAGCGTGTATGAAGCAAATTTCACAACATCTACGGTTTTAAACTTTGCAGTAGTTGAATTATATGATGAAAGTCTTCAAGATCCAAAGGTAACAAAACATGAAGATTATGAGGATAGAGATGGGCAGATTAATATTTCAGAGACTTTAGATGAAGGAACCTACTATTTGGTTGTTACGCCAGAGTCAATTGCGGTTGGAACTTTCTATATATTGCTTAAATATCGCTTACCAAGACCTTTTATTTGGGGTCTTCCAGCAATATTACTTAGTATCGGAATAACTTTAGTATTACCACTTTACTTGGTTTATCTTGATTCAAAAGGAAAATTTTACCGGATAAATCAATGGATCACTCCAGCTTCTGTTCAGGAAACCTATAAAACATTTAGAAACAGCTTTCGGGGTATTTACATTACTAAGGAGGTACCAGATGACTCAATTATGATACAAGTAGCAAGTATTCCATTTCAAACACATGCAATTCTGAATTTTGCGGAGTCCTCTGAAAATGAAACTCTGGTGTTATCCAAAAGGATTAACCGGAAGTACGAGTGGGGGCAGTATTTTTTACTTAGTCTAATTATCTATGATATTCTAAATATAATTTCTTATCTACTGTTTTCTATCCATTTTCTTCCATTCTACTTTCCCACTTTAACATCCATTATAGTTTTCCTCTTTATTCCAACAGTAGTATTAATAGTAATTGTACTTTTCACGAATGTATCTGCGTACATAACATATGCTCAAGTAATAAATCGAATCACATATATCATACAAAATTACCAAGAAACTGGGGATAAAAAGAGTTTTATTTCATCTATGGACGCGTTACAAGCTACAAAGAGTATAAATTATGTAAGAGTTCTTTGGAATCAAGCGAGGCATGCATTTAAAGGTCAAAATTATGAATTATTTGTTATTAAGGCAGATGCTGCAGTAAAGAATTTACTATCTATTCGTTTTATGCAAATCTGCCCTGAAAACATGTATTCCAAACCAGATTTTCAGACTCAAGTGATTGAATTAAGGAAACGAGGTTTTGATTTACCTAATGACAGAAGAATTGCTAATTTTCGAAATTTAAGAAATAGAATTGTTCATTCATCTGTAACTTTAAGTGAAAAAGAATCTGTAGATTGTTTTGCATTTTATTCCACTTTTATAACTAGACTTGGTCTCCGTCCAACCTAAGGTTCAAGAAGACTCAAGAAAGTTATAATTGTAGTAGATTTTTGATAATAATGATTTGGAAAACAGTTAGTCTTTTTTCACTTCTACAGGCCTCCCACCGAGTTTAATCGAGCTTTTCGCAAGTCTTTGACCTTCTCCCATATTTCCATCAACTTTTATTACTCTTCCATCAAAATGTGTTTGTTCTACATCAAATCTGAAGATAACTTCGTACTGGAATGTCTCACCCTCACCTAAAGAGCTAATGACTTTCTCTTCAGTTCCTTGGGCTATCTTCACTCCTTCAGGTACTTCTAATATAATTGATAAATCTTGTAGTTGAATTTTTCCCACATTTTCTGCAATAACAACAACAGAGTATTCGAAATCTTCTTCTAATGTTTCAGAAGTCATAGTAATCCTTAGAGCGGGTTCTGCATCCTGTGCCTCCACGCTAAGCTCATTTGAATTAGCAGGATATACCCCACTTTCATGTGGAATTTCGTATTTTAATGTGATTGGTCCAATTTTCCATTTTCCGGGAAGGTTAGGAATCAAAGTGAAGGAAATTGAATAATTTTCACCTGTACTTAGATTTAATGGCAATTCAGGCATTGATGATGAAATAAGTCTTCCTCTAGAACCTGTCTTCAATGGTAAAGAAACAATAGATAGAGGTGCATGTGCGGTTAAAACTCCTGTGATTTGAAATTCCGTTCCTTTTTGAATAATCTGGTTGTCATCTTTTAGTAAAATTTCCACTTTACACAAAGAACACCTTTGCATAATATTCTCGGCTTCTTGCTTTATTTTTAGAAATTCTTGGGGGAGTTCAATACTTGGGAGTGTTTCATGCTTAATAAAAGTCTCCCCTGAGTGCACTAAATCCCAAGTACTGTTTATTGCACCTCCACATGAATCAGTAAACTCCTTCTTATACTTGTTATAGAATAAAGATAATTTATCGAAGTCTTTTTCTGAAAGAAAGATTAAAAATTTCAAATAACGTAATTCATTTGGTGGAATCGAGGATTTTTTACTGAGACGAATCATCTGCAACGTTCGATCAATGTTTTGTATAATATCTTTTGTCGGACTATTATTTGCGGTGATAAATAATAATGATTTATAATAAAGATCTGCAGCTTTTGAATATAATCTTGCGTTTTGAGCTGATAAAGCAGCATTATCCAACGCTATTATTCTCATTTCTTCCGTATCGAATTTTTTATAAGATTTTTCAAATAACTTCAAAGCAGTGGTATATCTTTTCTTCTCAAATGCGGTTCTGCCTTTTTCAAATTCAACTTGAGGGTCTACGTGAAGGAAACGTCGTATGATAAACATAGTATCACCATTGCTCGATTTTCTATTGAAACAGCGAAAGAAAACCTATCTTTTTGAATTCTTAGTAATATATTATTACATCCAAAAACTGGAAGAAAATACAATCGTCATAATAAATCGAATAGAACTGTAAAATTGCTGATTTCAGAACCTACCGAGACCTAATATTGCACTAATCAATGAATAAGTTAAGAAGATCGGATTAAGTCAATTAATTCCTTTTCACGATCTTTAAGCAGCGTGATAATTTTGGATTTTAATATTTCAGCATTTTTTTCCGTTTTACCAATCTCGTAGACTCTACGTGAAAGATCAAGGTCTCCTAGGACGTAATTTATCCACAAAGCAAGATCAGATCGTACAACAGGTCCGTCTAGTTGCCGAGGTTCAAAAATATCCTGAGTAGTTTCTCTAAAAATATGAAATTGTGTAATCACTGCTGGAATTTCTGGTAAAGTGGAGATTAATTCTGATAAATTGGAAATTGTGGCAATAATTCGTCCACCAGATCCGTAAAATCTGAAGGCAAGATCTGGATTGCATTTTTTGAACACATCTTTTGCAGATACTTCTGTTCCAATCACAATCTATCACTGAGGGCAACTGCTTTGTTCAGTTTATTAAATATATCCTTATTAATCTGCGCTAAAATGCCATTTAGTAGTAATCCACATTTGCCATTTCATCCTTTTCGACTAAATTCCTTAAATATGATACATTGTATTGTATCTGTGGGAGAAAAGGGAAATCTTCATCTGGGAGTTTGATTTATCTATTGAATTAGGTTTTAATAATAAATTGAAAGCTAGTCTGGATTTAAAGTGCGTATACTGCAGGTGGTAGAAATCCTTCAATTATTTCTGGATGTTTTAGGATCTTAAGAAATTTAACTAATTTAAACAAAGTTTAATAGACAAATGTCAATTCTTTAGTGAAATTAGCATGTTCAGTTCAAGATTTAGCGAGAAACGTGTGAATTTGCTTAATATGTAATTCTAATTGACGAAATAGGGCCTTAAGATCATCAGAGTAATTTTGTATTGAGCATACGGGATACTCAATTGAAGAATATACACCTGGTATATTTCTTTGTCCTGCAAGTTCTTTGGGTATCATAGGAACCTTTATCGGATGTGAGACAAAGATAGGATACTTGTATCCATAAACCATTTGTGTCTTCGGAAGAAAATTGTTTTTAGAGGGATTAACTAAGAGTGGAATAAGATGATTCAAGTTCCTTTCATTCCAAAGATCTATTTTTTCATCAAGTAAAGAATTACAGGAGATAGGAACAATAGAACTGTCTTTAATGCCAAAATATACTGTTATAAACCCCATAAGTTGACATTGTTTAATAATTTCACTTAGACTTTCAATTACTGCACTATAAGATGATATAAGGGCCGATTTGAACGGAATATAAGCATTTTTCTCAAGTTCATTATAAAACAAAGCCTGGTTTGAGGAAGAAATGATCGTTTGAACACCAATATTAGATATTAATGCAGGAGTTGAATAAAAAGCTGCACAATGGATTTCTTTTATAGGAAGAAAAAATCCTTTTTCAGGTAGCTGATAATAATCAGATTTGCTTATACTTTTATCTGAATGCAGAATTCCATTTTTTGTTACAAACAAGCCCTCTTCCCCTTTTTTCTCTGATAATTCTTCAAATTCTCTAAGATTTTCCAGTGAGGAGAAATTAAGATCAAATTTTGTAAGATAAGACAAGAAATTCCAAGGAGAGCTAGTTTTTTCTAAAGTATTCCAATCTACAATAAGTAAATTTATTTTATCTGATAGAAATTGTAAATATTTTGGGTTGGAGTTAAAAGGAGTAAGGGGTATTAAGATATCATATTCTACTTCTTCTAACATAATTAAAGTTAACTCATATAACAAATCAAGATCTGATCTAACTTTTATTCTTTCAAGCGATTCTCCAAAAGCTTGTTTAACAACTGAGAATGCTGATTCTACTGAATTTCGCGTATCTAGATTTCCAAGAATATCTACTGATCCAATTTTCATATATGGATATAATTTTTTTATCAGTTTTGCAAGAGGGCCAGCTTCTCGACCAATTATCAATATACGATTAATAGAGCTTCTTAATGGCATTTTTGGCACTCAAAGACTGTATCCTTTACAGCTTTTATGGTCAGGAATAATTAACTCAATTTATAAACCCCCTGTGAAAATAATTAAACTGAAAATCACTATTTGTTTTTTTTATAAACCATAGGAAAAGATATAATATGGCTACTGCTGCTGATCAACGTTCACGATTCTTACATCTAAGAGTTATTATAGATTATTTAAAAACTAATGGTCATCGAATAGCTCATCATGCTCTTTCGCGGACAACGACACCACTTGCATCCAGAGATGACATTAAATCAATATTACCATTAATTAATGGAGAAACTGCTGATATTCTAACACTTGACACATCGAGTAAAAAAACTTTCATAAAAGTAATTGAAGCAGAGGGCTTAATAGCACATTTTGAGGGAGATAACGCTCTTAATGAAAGTCTAACAAGTTTAAAAAGTGTCAACATGGATAATCTGCACTTTATATTTGTGACAAATGGAATTTTAACTCCATCTCTGTTAGAATTTGATTATTTAAACGAATTTCCATTTATTACAGAAATAACATTTTTAGAAACACGGTTCGAATCCGCTTCGATTCATAAAATTGGGGAACCAACGATTTATCTAAGGAAGGCTATAGCACAGGTACGCTTAATAGATCAGAAATTTACAGAGGATTCTTCAGATAAATGTGAATGTGGAGGTAATTTCATGCAGGGGAGTTATCAAATTCGTTATTGGGAGAAAAGTCATAAGCTAAAATATTCCATTTGTAACAACTGCGGTATACAAAAGGAAAGTGCTGATAATGCAGGGTCTATTATGAATTTTCTTCAAGGGCTTACCGCTGCTTGAGATAAATCCTTTTTTTTACTTTTTATAAGAACCATTTACTTAAAAGGATATTTTGACAATCCTAATTTTAAGATTGATTTGAAATTCTAGCGAACTTCTAGGAATCAGATACGAGGGAAGCTTATACAATTGTATAAATTATGATGAAGTATGAATACAAAATCGAGTCGATGAATCAAAGTGGAAATCGAGGATTGAAATAAATAAAACAATAAGAAAAAATTGAGAAAAGGTGAAAGGAAGGCGGTTTGCTATAACCTTGCGTTAACGAGGATAAAGAACAGTAAGCCTTTCCTTTCTTATATGAGTCTTACACTTCTTCAAATATAAGTTTTCTTATATTTCTGATTCCCGTTTTTTGTAAAATAAAACCGACTGTTTCCTTTTTTTATTTAGTAATGTTCGTTTTCCTATATGGAATAATAGGTGAGAGGAGCTATATATTTAGATGAAAAATTTTCATTATAACTACGGATGAAGTCGCTTCTAGAAAATGTTAATGAGACCGATGAAAAATTATGGGAGTTCAAACGACCTATCATGAATGGTAATGATGTTCCAATATTGCGTGAAGGCATCATTTCAGTGGTTGAGTAAGTATTCAATTTCATAATTTTTGTGAGTAGTAGAAACTAAAAAAAGAGTTTTTTCCATTTACCAACTTTTCTCAACGTGGATTGCTAATTGAGGAATTGTCTTAATCTTAAACAATTTAATTAGCATTTAGTCTGACTTTCCAGTCAGCTATTGAACCAGCGATGTCTTTTTTGATTTTCCCCATGAACTCTGGATTAGGAGATTTATTTTGCACATCCTTTTGTAGTTTCAAAACGTAACGATTCATTTCATATGATATAGTACCTGAGTTTACTAGAGTGTAAAGATCATCCTTGGCACCACGCATAATACTCACTAAATCTTGAGGGGTGACAGCTTGTTTTATTTTCTCTTGTAGAGAGTCGAAAAAAATTGTGATTTGTCTCTGATTTGGGATATCAAATCGTTTTCTTTCCTTAATTTCAACAGCTATTCCTTCGATCGCATTGGAAATAATGGGTTGTAATCTCTTCATTTCATGTGTAATCGTTGCTTCCAAATTTTCATCAACTATAGCGGTTAAAACAACTTGGGGATTTGAATCAATAACAGTTGATAACAGTAATCCACCCGTGGTTCGGACAGTCATATTAACAAAATTACCCTCTAACTCTCTTGCAATTGCATCACCTGTGGGAATAACTAAACTACTAAGAGCACTTAAAGCAACCTCGACATCCTCTTTATCTAAATTAGAACGCGTCACCATTGAAAGCCCAGACTTATCAGAAAGGACACAAATCTTAGCTCCAAGCTCAACAATGGAGTCAATTAATACTGAGAGGGATTTAACATCAATGCTCATTTTTAATGCCTCAAAAAACTTACATTTTCACTTATTTTTTCATAAACTCGAAAATTAAAAAAGGCTTCTCAACCAAGAATATCCCAAGATAATGTGATTTACAAAGTTTTTGTCGTTTAAACGTTTAAAAGAAGCTCATTACCCTCACTCTCAGAAATACATGGTTAAATTTAGCTGATAAATATTGGTAAAAAATGGAAAAATCGAAGGTGAATGAAGAGAAGTAAACGTTCATTTTCGTTTTCGGTGCCCTCTCTCCTTAAAAGCTTATAAAGAGGAAGATACATACATAAAGTGGGAATGCGAGCAAAAAAACATAATCAACAGCACACCACGAACAAAATATTACAGATGCATCGTGTACGGGCAGATAAGATCAGAGATTTTTTCCATCAAACCTCTAGAATCATTATCAACCATTGTTTGCAGAAAAATATTAGTACGATTGTCATCGGTTACAATGCGCGCTGGAAACGACATTGCAACCTAGGAAAGCGTACGAACCAATCATTTGTCCAAATACCCTTCTATAAATTGCTTCATATGCTGGAATATAAAGCAAAAATGGTGGGTATTACCGTTGTTCTTGTATCAGAGGCGTATACTTCTCAACAATGTAGTGGTTGTGGAATTATGAAAAAAAATAATCGTAAATCACGTGGTTTATATCTTTGCAGTTCTTGTGGTCTTCGTCTTAACGCGGATCATAATGCTGCCATTAATATTCTTCATCGTTTACCTTTTGATGAAAAAGTAGTCCCTAAGCTCAGTTCAAACTCTGTTTGTTCTGATCAGCCGGATAGGGGATGTGTGACTCATCCTGTTGCGACATTCAAAATATAAAATAATTTATGTTTGTCTGACAAATTCAGTCATAACTTATATTATAAATGTCGCTAAAAGACTTTTACGTAAAGTAGCTTGTGTTAAATCGTACATTCTTTGGCCATTTTTTTTGGAAATTTGATTTAATAGCAATTAAAAGAGGTAGTATAGATGGAAATCTCAATTGACGTCAAGAAAATTAAGTACGCAATCAGAGATATAATTATTTCTGCAAAAGAGGTCGAGAAAGCTGGGAAAAAATTGTACTATTTCAATATTGGAGATCCAAACAAGTATGATTTTGACACACCACAGTTTTTGAAAGATGCTCTAATTGAAGCGGTGACAATAGACAAAGCCAACTACTATAGTGATTCAGCTGGGGATCTTGGTCTAAGAGAAGAGATTGTGAAGAGACAGAAACGTCTTTGGGGGACAGATTTAGACGCTAACAAAATATTAGTAACAACGGGCGTATCTGAGGCGATATCTTTCATAGCCTCAAGTTTAGCTCGGGGAACAGAAATACTCGTCCCCTCACCCCTATATCCTTCTTATCTTTCTTACTTCACCTTTCACGGTGTGAAACCCGTTGAATACATAACTCGAGAAAATTTAGATTGGCAACCCGATCTACAGGATATTAGAAAAAAAATTACTAATAAAACTCAAGCTATTGTCATTATTAATCCTAATAATCCAACAGGAGCGGTTTATTCTCCGAATATTGTGAAAAGTATTACTGATATTGCAGGAGAACATGATCTTCTTGTAATTTCAGATGAAATATACGACTTATTAACTTTCAACGCACCCTTCAAATCAACCGCTTCATTAACTGATATTCCAGTATTAGAACTTAATGGGATATCGAAAACACTCTTATCACCAGGGTGGAGAATCGGTTGGGCCAATCTCAGAGATGAGGAAGATAAATTTTCAGATTTTTGGGACGCGTTGAACAAACAATCAAGAATACGACTTTGTGCAAATACTCCTATACAGAAAGCAGTAGCGAAAGTCTTAAACAAAAAAATGCAATTCTTAGTTGATGTGAACAAGAAATTAAAAGAAAGAGCCACCTATTTCGTTCGAAGACTAAATCAAATGGATTGTTTTTCTGTTCGTGAACCTCAAGGAGCGTTTTATTCCTTTCCAAAGATTGAAATCGAAATAGAAGATAGAGAATTTGTAATGAACGTTCTTAAGGAAACAGGGGTTTTGTTTGTATTCGGAAGTGGATTTGGTGAATTAGGTAAACAACATTTCCGGTCAGTTGTTCTACCCAATATTGAAATCATGGAAGAAGCCTTAAATCATGTTGAAGCTTATATTAAAACAATTTAATACTAGAATTTGTGATCAGAATGACTCGTATAGATGAAATCAAGAAGATTGAATTATATCCAATAATTGGAGAAGAAAGCCACTTAAATGTAAAAGGTCTCAAAGATGAAGACGGAAGAAATCGTACAGGCTTCTTTATTACTGGAATGCGTTTTATTAATGTCGAACAACCCGAACCGAGAAGAATTCGAGCACGAATTTCTTGGAATGCAGAAAAGCAAGCCATAGAAATAGAAGAAAATGTTTCGAACGTGATGAAACGCGGAATAGCCCTATCTGTCTTTTTTTTACAAGTGAAAGAGGGTAAAGAAGGGTTTGAATTTCAAGATCCAGTAATTGTTCGTGGCAACCCTGAATTTACTGATCAGCATTTTGAAGGTGCTTCAATCCGATGTTCTTGGTCAAAAGATCCTTTAATGCTGGAACTTTCATCGACCGAGGGCCGATTTCTTTCATCTAAACTCCGCACAAAACAACAAATAATCGAAGTTCGGATCGGATAATACACATAATCAAAGATAGAAAGACACAGAATTATCTCTCAATTTCGGGAGGTGAACAGATATCAGAGGTTGTGAACTACCACCTATTAAAATAGGTAGCTTCCTACGAGTTCGCAGAACCCACTATAACAGGAAGGCGGGAAACTTTCGTTTTACCATTGATTGTTTGTCGTAGATTATCAACAGAAGAAATAAACTGCTGATAGCCCGTACACTGGGCATTACGTGAGAGGAATCGTTTCATAATATTAATGGCTGAATTTTGGTCACGATCGATGGCGATTCCACAAATCTCACAACGATAGATACGCTCAGAAAGAGCCATCTGTTTTTTCTTGTGCCCACAAAACGCGCAGGTCTTGCTCGTAGCCCGTTCATCAATGACTATTACTCTTTTACCTACTAATTTCGCTTTATAGGTTAGTAATTCGATAAAACGACCTAGATGACCCGTATTTTGGACACCGCGATTAAGACTCTTTGTATATTTATGCTTTTGATTTTTTTTCTTGTTAGAAACCATTTTCTTAACCGAAAGATCACCTACTATTATGGTATTCGCCTTTGTGTTTTGCAGTAAGTTCTTACTTTGTTTGTGCTGCCAATCTTTTGTTTGATTAGCACATTTTCGATGAATTCCCCGTAATCGTTGGCATAGAAGGCGGTATCTACGACTATTTTTTAGGCAATGGTCTCTTCGATGCTGCAATAATTGGACATGTTGTTGCCAGTACTTATCTGGACGTTTGACAGTTGATTCAAGAAACTTACCTGAAGAATTTACTGCAGCATGCTTTATAATTCCCAGATCAAAAGCTTGATAATAGCCATTATCCATATATTGAGGTTCTTTTTGTTCATAAGCCACTGCAACATAGAACTGTCTATCATATCGGTCTTGAAATACCTCTACTTGTTTTACTTGCGTACTTGTAAAATCAAATGGTATAGAAAATATCAATTCAATAGCTTCAGGAAGTTTATGGGAAAATTTAATTGTTTTGTATGTAATAGTAAATCCTGACTGATTATAACATAAGGGGAAGAAATAATCCTTACCACGAAATCTTGGTGATCGTGCAGTGGTTTCTCCATTTTTCAGTAGTCCAAAAAATGATTTATACGCCGCATCAACCTTTTTAAGTGTCATTTGTAGTACTTTGGAATATACATGTTTATAACGTGGAAACCTTTCTTTTAATTGTGGGAGAGCATTTTGTTGGTCTATATAGGTTACTCGATACTTATAGGAGCTATAAAGAAATTTTTGTTCTCCTAAAGCATGATTATAAAGTAAACGACATGTTTCTGCTAATTCCCACAATACATTTTCTTGTTTTTCGGTGGGTTTGATTGAAAATTTCTTTGTGAGAGTTACCATGTCAGTATCCAAGACAGTTTATAAACTTCGCATATTTTAAACCTATTCTCCCCTATTATACAATTAAATCAAACTCTTTTTCCCCTTATTTGTCTTTTCATTCTTCTATTATTCGTTTTCAGTATTTATTTATCATGAGATTTCCATTACTCTGTCCTTCGTCCCCTACTAGGATAATGAGGGCTTTTATCGGTGTTAGTATAACCATTTTTGTCTTAAATGATGTGGTGAAATTTATCTGATCATTCTTGGGTCTTTCCCACTTTAAAGGATTATAGAAGGCAAAAAAATAGATAGAACACAGAAATCTGTTGTTCACGTGGTCTTTGTATTAGTACCGAATGCAATCTTGGCATCAACATCCTTTAGCGATTACCTATTGATAAAAAAGTATTCCCTAAGTTCATACACGTCTCTGTTTGTACTGTTCTTGCAGATGGAGGATTTGTGACTCATCTTGTCGTGACTCAAAAAACTTAAACAGTTAAGTTTGATTAACTCAAACTCAGATACAAAAATTAGTATCAAATTTTTACTGAAATCAATTTTTTCTGCAATAAATAAAAGGTGCTTGAATCATGAGTCCTGAAGATAAAGGTG
>JAEOSP010000661.1 GCA_016840305.1 Candidatus Hodarchaeota archaeon | reverse complement strand
GTTTGATTATAGGCAAGGATATTTGCATTGAAAGTATAGTTACTTGTAGCAGTAACGTTTTCATGATTCCACGCCCCCTCGTCAATCCTATAATACAGAAGAATCGTATCTATCCCACTATGGTCATAAGTAATAATGGAAGCACTATTATTTTCATCATATTCAGGTGAAGAACTTGTTTGAGTAACATCAGAATATGTGGGAGGAGTGATATCTGTAACAGAAAAATTTAAGCTTGATGTTTCTCTGCTGTATCCTCCTGTGTCATTAAACCAGAGATACCATTCCCAACTTCCGTAGTATAGAAGATCAGAGGTGAAATTAAAGCTTTGAGTATTTGTAACATTAACAAACTCCCATTCCTCTTGATCAACATGATAGTATAGAAATACACTATCATTCATTGGTAAATTGTCTAAGCCAAAGTATACTGTATGATTTTGGTAATAATCGATTTTCAACTCCGTTTGACTAGTCCAGCTGTTGTTAAAGCCTCCGTTGAAAGAAATAAATGCTGTGGTGCCATTTGAAATCCCCTCTCCAGCCTGAAGGTCACTGATAGTGAATGAAATTATATTTTCAGAGGAATTGGCGACATTGAAACCTGATGCATCTCCTCCAACCCCATCAATGCCATTAATACCAGCACTTCCTGCAGTGCCACCTGTAATATTATATATCTGGTTGTGATCAGAGGTAATAAAGCTAGAATTATCAATATAAACACCCGTTCCAAGTCCCCCTGCACCACCATCTCCATTATTTCCTCCGTTTCCACCAATGCCTCCAGTCACATTTTTGATCCTGTTCCACTCAAGAATGATGTTACTAGAATTGGATACATAAATTCCTACTCCTAAACCTCCTACCCCTCCATTTCCCTTCGTCCCCCCGGATTCTGCCAACCCTCCAGTTATATTATGAAGGATATTGTTCATTAAAGTGCTGTTAGAGGAATTATTGAGATAGATTCCAGCTCCCATTCCTCCAGGGTGACCAGTGTGCTGACTTGGTGCTTTTCCATTCATCCCTCCGATGATATTCATTACAATATTATCTGAAATGGTACAATTTTGAATTGAATTCAGTATTATACCGATGCTTGAATTCTCTGCGATTCCAGCTAGGTCTTTTATTGTGTTAGAATGTATTATACTCCCATTAGAATTGGTTATGTGTAACCCTTTTCTTCCTCCAGTGATTATATTGTTTGAAATGTTAGCAGCTGAAACATTTTCTAATATTACACCATAAATATTGGCAATTATTGAATTATTATAAAGAATAAATTCTTTAGTTGCATTTGCCCATAATCCTGAAAAACTAGGAGACAGAGAATAACCACATCCTTCTAAATGACTATTATTCATGTGAAATGAACCTCCCGGTTGAACCCAAAAACTGAAGTTAGAAGAATCACGATACGGGGTTATTCTAGTATTATTTTCAATAATAATTTTCCCATCCCTCAATATTTCAATATGAAATTCCCCATTATAGCTGGATTCGAGACTTATATTAGATGAACGTATAGTTAGAACTTCCTCGGAATTTACTGATAAATTTCCAACAAAAACAATATCTTTATGGTCGATGATACAATTTCCAGAGGTTAGGTAAGTATTACCAAAAATACTATCATTTATCATCGTAAGATTTGAGTTTGTGGAGTTTAATAAAGAAGTAATCACCCCATTAAGAGGTAACGTTGAATTTAGGATGGTGAGTGATGTGGTATTATCTCCATAGACCCAATCTATGTTTTGTAAGGAAGTAGATAAATTAATCAACCAAATATTGTAATTTCTTCCTAGAAAAATATTTGTTCTTGAACTTATCACAGTAGAATCGCTAATATTCACATTCTGAGTAATATAGGAGGTTATATTATTGTTGCTAACTATTTTGTCACCTAGAATTGTTGCAGTTTTACTTAATTGAGTAATCTGATCAAAACTTGAATTCAATGTTGAATAATCAAAAAGATCCACTAAATTCATTACCGAGTTGTTGGAGATCAAACTGGAAAAATCAAGGAGTTTTAGTTCATTTAGCTCTGTATTTTCT
>JAEOSP010000660.1 GCA_016840305.1 Candidatus Hodarchaeota archaeon | reverse complement strand
AGTTTTTATTTTTCCCCTTCGTTTACTTAATTTCTGCTTTTTTTGAGTAGTGATTTTATGTTTGATAATTTTCACTGGTATTAGGGGAGTTTTTGGCAGGTTTTCTTTTTCAATATCGGTGTTCGAAGTAATTGAACCTTCTGTAAATTGATTCTCCTCTACTTCTTCTAAATCCCCAATTACTAAAGTTTTCCTTGACTCAGTATTTACTTCCTGAATCTTCATAGGATAATTTATCATTCTATCAAAAATTCTTCCTGGCCCGAAAATATCACTTAAATACTGCTTTTTATCAATTAATTTGAGAATATCTGCAATTGAGGTTATCTCATTCAGCATAAAACTAAGTGTACATATTCCATACTTATTAAATACTGACTTAACCTTCTTGAAATCAAGATCAAATACTTGAGATGGAATCGCGTGATTACCAATTATATTAATCATTTGGATACGGATCCCCGGTTCAATTGAGAAACCAAGATCTTTCAATATATGAGCTGCAGTAACCTGAGGGAGCTTTGATTTGTACTCATTTAATGGTTTATTAAGTGCTTTAGGTTTAATGAAGTATGAATGATCTAATTTGCCCTCTTCCACTTGTTTCCTTATTTCATCTGAAACTCTAATCGCATTTTGATAGATCTCATAGAGTGACACTGGGTTCTCTAAATTGTAATTTTCAAGATACCCTTTAATGAGCTCTTCTTGGAAGAGTTTCTGTAATTTTGAGAAATCAGCTCTTTTTGACTCCAGTCCTATGATCTCTTTTTCATCCCATTGTCCACTTTCAATATCATAATTATAAACGATATACTTTTTCTTCCCCATTATGAATTGAAAATCATAGGGGCCATCTTGTTCAAATTGAATCAGGCTCTTGCTAATCTGCTCAATTTTCGACCCATCATTAGACCAATAATTATCATTTACAAAACCAGCCGTATTAACCTTTTCATTCAATATTTTATCAATTAAACTTTCCTTAAATTCGATTACTTGCTCAGATTCAGAGGGGTTAACTAAATTCACAGAAAAATCTAACGGAAATTGACGAGGAACCCACATCCAAACCCCATCGGTATCCAACTCAGTCACCATACCAATTTTTTCTAATTGATCAGCAGCCCAACTAATTAAATCTGCAGATAATTTGGTCGTAATCCCTGCACATGGAGCACTTGCATTTCTCACCCCTGCTTTCATGCCAAGTAAGCCATAGATAGAGTTTAGGGGAACTTTCATTCCCAGCTGTGTACTATCATGGAATTTCTGTTGTCTAAGCATATCTGGGTGTACAGGTTGGTTTAGTTTAGTTTTCTGCTTTATTATCTGGTTTAATCTTTGAGCTTCAAATTTATGTTTAACTCTTGTATTGAAGAAGTCATCCATTATGCGAGAAACAAAATTAAAAGCTTTTTGACATACTCTTGATTTAACAGAAATTAGTACAGTAATTTTCTTTGTTCTTACATCTAAGCTTAGAAAAGTGTTTGGAGGTAACTTAAACTGATCAGGTTGATCTTCAAATGTATCAAAATGATTTTTATCAAGGTTACAGGTAATTTGAGTAGCTTTAACTGCTTTTTCTAACCAATTTTTCACTGCAGAAAAAACGTCATAATCAGACATTGTACTGAGGTATGATTTATTAATCGGAATCTTTACTAGTCCCCTTTTTTTCCTCAGAACATACGTTTGGACACTTTTACCATCAAAAGTAAAGATTTCTTGAATTCTCCCAGTTGTACCTTGCTCGGGTTCATAATTCTCACAATTTGATTCATCCTTCGGTGTGCAATTTGTGTTTTCACAAATTCGTGAACCTTCTTCTCTGAAGCGACAAGGTCGTCTACCTGTTAGCTTAATTACCCAATCACCCTCAAAATAACAACTATCGTCCTTCTCAGCGTACTTACATTCGCGACACTTACTCAATGGGACTATTCCAGATGGTTGTAATTTATATTGACGAATTTGCGATGGATACATGGATGTAACATCAACATGAACACCACGTAACTGTACTGATCCTTTAGTCTCAATAAGGTTATCTATTTGGTTTAAAGTTTCTTCAATTACCTTATCTACGTCTTTGACATAGATTTTTGAAATTTCCTCTAATATCTGTCGAAATTGATTATGTTTTTCTTCTAGATCGGATGAATTAATTCCATTTTTTATCATAACTCCATTAAAGTTGTTTAGGAGCTGATCAATATCTTCTGAATAAACTAAAGACAGATCACCAAACTTTGTTAAAATCTTTCTCTCAAATTCGTTTTTAATTTCCTTCTTAGCAGTATTATTGCTATGCTTGACAATTATTTGGCGAACAATTCCTTTTATCTCTTTCAAAGCTTGCTTATCAATTCCGTATTCAGTATGAATATCACTCCGAAAAATTCCCGATCGTCTTGCTTCAACTAACCCTCCAGTATAAGCAAATGAATCAATAGTAATTTTTTTGGAAAAAGAATCAACAAAGGCCTGTTCCACCCTACGTCTTCCAACAATATTAAATTTGTGATTTTCCGCATCAATTAGTAAATCATCAAGAGAACCTGCTCTACGAGTTAATAATTCCGACGCTGGAACTGGAAACATTTGACCCATCGATGTGAAGAAATCTAACACTAACTCATTGACGTAACGATGAGTTATATAGCCATCACAAGCAGCGTAACCAACTGCATCTTCAGGATTTTCTTCAATCGCAAAAAGTGCTTCTCTACCTATAGGGATTATTTTTAATTTTTTCTCCACGCTAGGTTTAAGACCTAAATCCTTCTTAGGAAGATAACTGTACTTCTCATTGAATAAGTAAGCATCTATATGAATTATTCCAGCACCTGAAACAGAATCAATACTTGCTGGAGAATAATTCTCAGTCAATTTTGGTTTGGGTTCATTACCAGTTTGTTGTTTGAATTTTATTTTAAACCCTGTCCGTCCTTCAAAAGAGATATTATACTTTGAGGAACGAACCGATAGGAATGGAATATCGAAACGATCACCGAAAAAGTCAGCTATTACCTCAGGCTTAAACGTCTCGATTATTTCGTAGAATCTATGTAGCAATCCTTTTTCTGTTTTTAAAATCTCTAATTTTACTGGAATCTGCTCAATAATCATAGAAGAAGGAATTTCTGCTCCAGATTTACACCAATCAACCCATGGTTTATTGTGTTCACTATCCTTTTTCTTTAAAAGTATTTCTAGCTGTGAAATATCCTTTGTCTCAACTACTTGGTCATTAATGAGTAAAAAATTGGTATCTCCCATGAATAGTGATACCATAGATATAGCGTCTCTATTTGGATCAGGTTCACGTGTTATATCGAATACGGTTTCGATATCATAAGCTAAAATTCTCAGTTCAGGCGGTGCTTTATTCATCAACATAGAGATTTTTTGAATTTCACCTCTACTAATCTCAACCTCGTACCATCTCCCGACCCGAATATTGTGGTCAATTGCTACTCTGTGATTATATAGTACATCTGCTTCCCTCCATTCAATAATACCTGTAATACTTTCACACAATTTTCTTAGATTAGGCACAGATCCAGGATGATCAACAGTTACTTTGATAAACTCCTTTTCAGCAAGAAAAGTCAAATCAGCGGCATCATGGCAGATTTGTTTTGATACGTGCTTTACTTTTTTCTCCCCTAATTCTTGAATTTGAGCAATGATTCTATTAATTTGATTCTTATTCAAACCACTCTCCAACAATAAATAAAAGTATGGATCATGCCTTAAAAATGAAGTTCGCTTAGTATTCTGTTCATCTAAGAAATATATCTGAATTCCATTGATAATATTCCAGTTCTTACCCTTTTCAGAATAATCATTATCATCAGAATATGAATCAAGTATCTCCTCCCTTCTACTAGTAGCCTCAAAATCAAGAATAAAAATAGGTAACGTCACCAGCTGATTGTACTGAAAAGATTCAAACCACGTACGATAGCCGGGATTAGAAGTTCGGCGATACTCTGAACTTGACATAGGATCTACTCATGTTGTTATATACTGAAAAGCGTTGAAACTCGGAAAAGTTAATTAGATCTCCATATTCCTCAATATTTTTCAGCAGGGTCTCTTAATTTCATTAAAACAGGTAGAAAGTTACACTCATACCAACATGGTACCTATTTTTTAATTAATGAAATTACCCCTTCATGGAATAACGTAATTTTCTCTGTCCAGACCCGATTTAAAAAGGTATTTACATGCTCTAGCTTTTAAAAAGGCCATGCATCATCTTTATATACTACTTATATGGGTATATAGATCTGTTAGAGGAAATAAAAGGGTATCTATTGGAAGATACCGCGACATCATTATTCAAGAGCTCCACTTTCAGATAGAGATTGAATCTTCAAACCAGAATGTTTTAAATATCCCAAGAAATATGCATCTATGTGACTGTTTCTAGTATCCGAAATCTAAAAGAAACAAACATCTACACGTTTTAGCTGAAAGGAGAATTATTTTAATGGATTATACACGGCTTTTATTGAAGTTCAGAACAGAAATCCTTGGTCTAATGGTTGCTAGTATTTTTATTGCGACAGGGTTAATTTGGCCTACACTCATTCCTGATCAACTATACGGTCAGGATTCTACTTGGTTCAAAAATTTGATCTCAGGATTGCTTATTGGAATGGGGATAGTTAGCTTTCTTTGGCTTGTTATAATCCATCGTTTTATTAGTCATAAGACTAAGAAAGAGTATTTATACTAATATCCTCCGAATCATAACTGAATTTTGCAGAAAGCGGGAAATATGAAATGAAAGACAATTCAGAACCATTATATGTAACTTCAAATGTCTGGAAAGTGCTATTAAAAATCGAGGATATGCGTGTAAGAGAGAGACGATTAATTCGGAACCTTTGGCGTGAATTACGCGAAGATACTACTCGTCGTATACACAAAATGGTATTTGAGCAAGCTCTTCAATCTAATTCAGCCTTTCCAAAGGTTACTGAAAAGGAATTAGACAAATGGATAACTGAAAATATTTCTGCTGTTTTCATTGCTCTAATCGAGCAAGGAGATATAATTGTTAAAGAAGATGAACCAAGCAAATGGAAGGAAGCCGGTACATCAATTCTTAGTAAATTGAGGAAAAAAAATTCTAGTGAAGATGAATTAGAAGAAGATAACTCTGAAAATTAACCTTGGAGACCCATATTGTCTTTATTTTTGAACCAGCTCAATCTAAAAAATAAAAAACCGTCACTAGAGGTAATAAAAGAGATAAAAAAACTAATAAGTGAGTTAAAAGTCGTTGATCAGAAGTTTAATTCGGATGAAGAATATACCACCTTTTTTAATAGTATATTAATAGTAAATTTTGTAACTAGCTTATTTCTTGGCTTAGATTTCATTAAAAAAGTCGTTAATTCAAAATTAACCTCATGGTTTGATGTTTATGACTGCTTTTTAGATCCAAATAGTCTGCTTGCCGAGTTAAGCAATCAAGTGCCAATATTTCAAAGTTTGGGGGAATTAGGAGGAAATCCAAGAATGTGTGAGGCTTATCAATCGAAAGTTCAGAAAGAAATTTCATGGGCTGTAAGTGCAGAATACCTTTCTAAAGAATTTGGATGGTATAAAAATCACGTTATTCCTAGTGAAATTCCATCTAAGTATATAACACTTGATATTTTTGATCAAATATCCTATCTTTTACGAAATGAGATAGAACAAGATACCAAGTCTAAAGGAACAGTGTATACCCCATATTTTATTGCTAAACAGATAGCTGAAAAACTAATATTTAATTGGTTTGAACACGAAGACAATGGGTTGTCAGGAAGTAACGCATATAAAAAATTAAAAGTTTTGGATCCAGCAGTTGGAACAGGAGTATTTCTTATCGCAACAGGTAATGTGATTCACGATAATTTTATTCGTGAAAAATCAAAAAATTCAAGCACATTGATAAAGAAGAGTATCGTGGAAAATAGTCTTTACGGTATAGATACAGATGAAATCGCATGTTATATTACACAAATTAAACTTTTATTATGGCTGATTGGAGAAGAATCCAGTGTAATTTCCAATTTGACGGTATTAAATACAAATATCAACACAGGCGATTCTTTAGTAGGTCATCTCCAAATTCCAGAAGCACTCACTAATACTAAAATAAATAAAGAACTGTTATCAAATGATTTCCACTTAAATTTTCAGAAAAAACTAGCTATCTATCAATTACCAACGCACTCGGTTTTCCATGAAGTTATAGATTTATTGAATCGTGATTTTCGAGAATTTGAATCACAGAAAGGATTCAAATTTTTTATAATAGAGGGGACTTTTAAGAATTGGAATGAGTATAAAAACACTTTAAATGATGCTTTTAAGTCAAAAATTCATTTTTCATTACCGGATAGCTCCCTAGATGAAGAAACTCAGTTATATGCTGTTTTTACAAGTATTGTCACAGACATGAAATTTATCAAGGCAAAATCAATGGTTTTGTATATATTTGATGATGTTTATCATTGGTGTGACCCACGTAACCCATCTAAGTTTGATATTATTATTGGAAATCCTCCATTCATCGCATTAACAGATCTACCTATGAAAACAAGGTTAAAACTTAAGATACTCTATCCATTTGTATATACAGGTAATAATGACCTATCTCATTTTTTCTTAGAACGAATGAAATCTTTACTTGTTAACCATGGGATAATTGGATTCATATTACCAAAGTATATTCAAACGAGTGTGTATGCAAAAAAAATCAGATCTTCACTAATTAATGGTCATACGATATTAGAACTTCATGACTTCGCAGATATTCCAATTTTTTCAAATACTAAAATCAACACATGCTTTATTTCTCTTAAGAAGCAAAAATTCATCAACAATCAAGATTTTATGTATTATAAATATCGCAAGGATGATTTGAAACAAAGAAGTGGATTTAAATTTCCTCAATCAAAATTAAATTCTGAAAAATGGATAATTTTGAACTCAGAGAACTTAGAATTGGTCAATCACATAAAATCTTCGTCTAATCATAAATTAAAGGATATAGCTATGATTAGTAAAGGTATAGAAACAGGATGTGATAAGGTTTTTGCTCCAAGCTATCCATATTTCTTTTCCAGATATTTAAACTTAGAATTAGCTAATTATAGATCTTGGATTAAAGGAAAGGAGATTAAGCAATTCTTCATCAAAAGAGAAGGGCGGGAAGTATTATACGCTCCAAAATCTCGCCAATATGAAATCGAGAGATCACAGAAAATCCTTCAATACTTGGATCAAAATAAAAATTTGCTTTTGAATCGAAGTCGAGTATCAAATTATTATTTATGGAGAGATGGGGACGAGAGGAAAACTATGCCATGGGAAGAAAATAAGATTGTCTGTTCCTACAAATCCAAGGTTAATAGCTTTGCTATTGATTATGAAGGATCCCTTTCGTCTAAGGATGTTACTTGGATCATACCTAAAAGAAAGTATGCAGAGAACGATTATTTGTACATTCTTCTAGGTTTATTAAATTCTAATGTATTAATTTTTTATGCTCAGAGCGTCTTTAAGGATTTAGGATGTATATATGATTTTTATCCGCATCAAATCAAAAACTTTCCACTGGTAATTCCTGAAAAAACTACCTCTGAATATAAAAAGTTATGTGAAATTACCAAACGCTTAGAGAGCATTAAGCATACACGAGAAAGGAATCCGTTAACGCGTGAAATGAATAAAATTGTTTATGAACTATTTAATCTGAATGATCATGAGATCAAACAAATAGAATCAAATATTATGATTTGAAACTGATCGACCTTTATCAAGACGGTTTTGAACAATCTTCTGCAGTACTTTTCTCATTTGAGCAGTATCTTCTTTAGAAAAAAGTGCGTGCTGAACAAGAAAAGCATCAAGTAAATCCCTTGCTAGATTCCCCATATCGTCAATAACAGAGTGGGGGTGTTCTTTTAATACTTGATTAAAAATGTTCATAATCTCCAATTTCATATTTTTATCCAAAACACTCGAAAAAAAGATTTTTATATTATTGTATTCATAAACCTTGACATCTAATCCTCCTTCTCCGAGATTAGTCCTCCCTAATAGCTCAAGCTGTATAGAGACGAAAATTGAGTTTAGAAAACAGAATAACGTGGGAATATCCACCATGGAAGAAATAAGGCGTATTCCGTATAATCTAGCATCAAAAAAATAATTATTCCGATTATAGAAAAATGTAAAACGATCATTGATTGTCATCATACACAATATAGGGAAATTCATGAACTCAGAAGAAGATATTGCGTACCAAAATTTCCGTGAAGCGCACGTTATTCTTTTGTTGTATTTTATCCCTTTCACAGGGTTCCATTTCTCTCCCCATCTTATATATTCTCGGATCCCAGCTTTAAGCTTTGTTTTTTCTTCTTGAGGTATTAATAATACAATGAAATTTACACTTTCATTTGTAATCTCATACGTCGATAATTCTTTTGGGGATTTGATAAGATAATTTGGAACCCATTTGGTATTCTCACCTGTTTTAAACTCAATATTGTTCACCCTTTTTTCATTTGGCGAATTGACAGGATGCATCCAGTATTCTTTCTCAATTTCAAACTTTAAGGAATCTCTGGGAAATTGCTGATGAATAAATTCCTGTACTATTTTATCATTCTTTGGGGTCAATATTAGATTACCAGTAGCAGAATCATAAGTTGAATGAAAGAGGTTATTACTTCTGCCTGGTTTACCTAAATAGAAAAAGGCGTTTGCTCCACTTGTAAATCCCCGTTTTATGAGCACTTGAGAGCCAAGTTTGACAGATTTGTCTTGTATATTAGAGATTAACTTGAAGAAAAAAGGTGGAGCTTTAAGAAATAACCCCCACTTAGCATTCTTTGACAATGAAGCCTCTGAAACTTCTGTAAGAATTCCTGGGATCTTAGAATGGCGCTTAGTACTTCTAAAAATGGTATTTATTTTAGTAAGATCATTTTGACTGTTAATCGTTACAAAATTCACTTTTCGTGTTGAATCTTTTGATAAAAACTTGAATGGCTTTTCCTTGACCTGAAGGAAGAGGATTGAAGTATTCACATCAACACTTGGAATGAGTTTTTCAAGCTTGGATGATATGATGTAGTGGATAGAAAATAGTTCGAGAAATAATGTCCTTAGAACCTCACCATACCTCACATCCATCCACGAATTAGGAATAATCAAACCAACAAGGTCATTTGGACGTAAAAAACCCGATATATATATTACAAAGTAAACATACAAACTAGATTGGCCTGAAAACTTAATTAAAGAATAAAAAGCATTATTTTTATTGAAAAAGGGTATTGATTCTAGCTTTTTTGTCATGTTAATTTTTTCAGAACTAGTTATTAATTCCTGTCTAGTATAGGGAGGATTCATTAGAATTACCCCATTACCTTTGCTTTTATCAAGTATTTGACTTAATCTCTTATCACAATCGAAAAGACTGTCATTAATTATTTGACAATCAATTGTTGAAATCGAATTTAACTTACAATAAACTAATATTGCGCTTTCACAAATAATAGCAAGAATTGGGTCCTTCTCAATGCCGATAATAGTATGTAATGATGTAAAACCAGATTTTAGATAGTAATTCAGTGCTCCCAGTAAGAAAAGTCCAGTTCCAACTGACGGATCAAGAATTAATGATGTTTCTTCTGAAATCAGTTGTTTACACATAAAATCAATGACATTAACTGGTGTAAATACTTGACCATATTGTTGTTTATGTTCCCATGGAATTCCAAGTTCAAAATAGTAAGGTGTTTTCATTTGATTATAGCTTATCGGCTCTTTAAAATGTTGAATGAAAAATTCATATAATTTCATTGAGATCTGGAAATCTTCGACCAAGGATGATATTATTCGAGTCATGGGTAAAATTTGATTATGAAAGAGAGGGATTTCTGGATTCTTCTCCTTAATCTGGTATAAAATCTCATTTAGAAATGATTTTACCAAATTTTCAGCTGATTCTAGGTTTTGATGTCCATAATTTTGACCCGTTTTTTCTTGGATACTTAAAATCAAATCTGTTGTATCATGGTTTTCCCGTAATGTAACAATACCGATGTACAGATAGTCAAAAATCAACGTAGCTAATACCTTTGATATCTCATTATGAAAAGTTATTTCATTATTTTTTGATTTAACCTTGAAAGAATTATATATTAAATCAAAATGATTTTGAGATGAAATTTTCTGCAGAAATAATTCGTTTTGAAGTAAGGTACTGATTAAAGGTGAAGTAGAGTCAATGAAAGCGAGGAATTTGATATCTTCTTGCATTATTTCCAATACCACAATGAATTCGGTTGTCGAGGAGAAGATCCAGTCCAGTGTTTTATAAACACTATCGCCATATTCTTTTTTTTATGGCCTCTTGAATAATGCTTAAAAATCTATAATTCATTTTAATCTTTAACAAGGCAGGAAGTCGAACATTCATGAAAGATAAAGATGAATCCACTACTAAGAAGCTTGGAAGGTTTTTTGGGAAAAAAGCAGTTGAAGCAGGAAATTTAATAAATCGAGAGGTGAAAAAAGCTGGTAAAATTGCCAGAGATGAGTTATCTGATATTGATTTCTCAAATATTGTTGTAAAACCTTCAGAACGACCAAATAATGAATCAAGAGTTCATTTTACTCGTAGAGCGCGACCTACAAAAACGTATGCACAAGCAAATAGAACAGTTCAGTATTTCTCACGAAATCCTAAAGAAAAGGAGATGAATCCAGGTATAGATGGATTGGTTAGCTTCTCTATCTTGATTACCCCTATTGCTGTGTTAATAGGATATTTAATATTATTTACAGATTTAAACGAAGTTTTTGCTTTGTTTATTCTTGGAATGTACACACTTTTCATTGCTATTCCAGGAGCTTATCTAGGGCTGGATTCAATAGTAGCAGGTGCAAGATCGGTAATCATGGGAGGAGCCTCAGTATTTAGAGGATTTCTTGAGTTTATAATATTATTATTTCAAGGTATAATCGAACTAGGCATTCTCATGCTTAATAGCTTATTCGGATTCGTAAAAGGAGCGTTTGAAACAGTCGCTGACTATGTAGTATTTCTTATTGTTTATATCATCTTTGCAGGGAGTATATGGGCAATTCTACTGTACCTAAATTTAGATTTTACGAAAGTTATTGTGCTTGGACTAATGGTTCTGATCCCTGCTTTACTTCCAGCAAGTATTGCTCATCGATATTGGTTAATCTGGAAAATAAATCGGAAAACTTCTACCTAATACTTAAGTTATCCATACCTTAAATCAAAACAGGGATCCTTAATATGGAGCAGAAAATCAAACTCGATCAAGATCACATTAATGAGGAAATACTCAGAAAATTAAGTGCGGATAGTCAGATTACAAAGAAAAAAATCGCTGACGAACAAAAAGTAACATCGCAAACGATATCTGATCGAATTAAGAGTTTAACAGAAAAATCGAATATAATCCAGTATTTCACAATAAAAATTGATCCCGAAAAACTGGGTTATCCCTTAGAGTTTTTCTGTGAATTAGATATTAATGCAAGTGTAATGCAAGGAGTTCTTGATGAACTAAATAAGATAGCAGAGATCCATTTGATTCGAATCACAACTGGAATTCATGATATTTTCTGTTTAGGAAATGCATCATCTGTTGAAAACTTATACAAAATAGTAGAAGAAAGAATATCAGTTATACCAGGAGTTAACAAAACATATACTTCTATTACACTGAAAAAAGTTAAAGATAATCAGGTACTGAATTTAAATGAAGAATAATTCTTTTACTCAACCAATTTTTGTGAAAATCAAATACCCCTATATATATATCCCTTGGTTTGTATACAAGTAATTAGACGAATTACTTGTGTAATCAAAATATTTTTAAACATTCAATTACTTTTAGTAAATCAGAAGAGATAAATTTTGTTCACTTGATAAATTGAGTTATGTAGTAAAATTTGTAGAAGGACTGAAGAATGGTTAGGTCAAAAGATTATATAGAATATGATTCAAAATATGGAGCTCACAATTATCATCCAATACCTGTTGTCATTACGAAAGCGAAAGGAGTTTGGGTTTATGATCCTGAAGGGAAAAAGTACTTAGATTGTTTATCAGCTTACTCTGCTGTAAATCAAGGTCATTTACATCCTAAGATCGTAGCTGCGTTAGAAGAACAGCTTACACGGGTTGCTTTAACTTCACGTGCTTTCCATAATGATCGTATGGGTCTGTTTCTCAAAAATCTCCTTGATATTTGTGGTGATGGATTTGATATGGCCTTACCAATGAATACTGGAGCAGAAGCGGTTGAAACAGCTCTAAAAATGACCCGTAGATGGGGATACGAAATTAAAGGAGTTGAAAAAGATAAAGCTGAAATCATTGTCTGTGAGAATAATTTCCATGGAAGAACAACAACAATCGTTGGATTTTCCACGGATCCTGATGCAAATACAAATTTTGGCCCCTATACTCCTGGATTCAAAATAATACCCTATGATGACCCTGAAGCTTTAAGAGAAGCGATTACAGCCAATACAGTCGGCTTTTTAGTTGAACCTATTCAAGGCGAGGCTGGAGTAATTGTCCCATCCGTAGGTTACTTGAAAAAAGTTCGTGAAATCTGTACAGATAATAACATTCTATTAATTTTGGATGAGATTCAAACTGGATTCTGTCGTACAGGGAAAATGTTCTGTCACCAGCATGAAGGTATTACCCCCGATGTTATGACTTTAGGAAAAGCTCTTGGAGGTGGTGTACTTCCTGTTTCTGCAGTTGTTAGTACGAAGAAAATTATGGGGGTTTTTACCCCAGGGTCTCATGGATCAACATTTGGTGGTTTTCCACTTGCATGTGCGGTTGGAGATGCTGCTTTAAAAGTACTAGTTGATGAAAAACTTGATGAACGAGCAATGGAACTGGGAACCTACTTTATCAATGAATTAAGAAAAATAAAACATAACCGAATCAAGGAAATACGCGGAAAAGGTCTTTTTGTAGCAATAGAACTCCATGAAAAGGCGCGACCTTTTACTCAAAAACTGATAGATAAAGGCATTCTTGCCAAAGAAACTCATGATTATGCAATAAGATTTGCCCCACCGCTTGTAATTACTAAAGATGATCTTAATTGGGCTATTAATATAATTAAAAACGTTTTAGAGTCCTAAACTTATGCATAAATGCGTTTTAGGAGAGGAAATTTTGTATCCCCTCTCTGATGTTACAATATCACACAGGGATATTTAAATTTCCCAAATTTCTTCTCTATCTGTAGAAGAGAGTTAATTCTTAGGATCGGAAATTAGTGAAACTTAAAGTAAAAAAAATATTAACAAACGCTCTTCTCCCTAGGAAACATAATCCTAATGATGCTGCTTTTGATCTTTACGCAGTGGAGGATATGCAAATTCCTGCGGATGCAACGGGTATAGTTCATACGGGGATATGCATTGAGATTCCTGTTGGGTATTTTGCAAAAATAGAAAGTCGAAGTTCTCTTGCGAAACGTGGTATTTTTTGTACAGCAGGTGTAATTGATTCAGGGTATAGAGATGAAATCATGGTAGTTATGAACAACATAGGCCATGAAAACTATTCAATTAAACAAGGAGATAGAATCGCTCAGATGATAATCAACGAAGTTAAAAACTTTGAGATAATTGAGGCTGAAAGTCTGGATGAGAAGCTTGATCGTGGTGGGGGATTCGGTAGCAGTGGTAAATAAGGTTTAATTTGTAACTATTCTAAATTTTTGGTGACTTATTCTCTCTGAATGGCATTCGGGACATTTATGAGGATCAGATACACGAACTCTTCCCTGAAATATGAAATTACAACCCATACAAGATGCTGGCTGTACCTCAATTCGTTTATTATCATATTTTATTGTTTTACGAACTGAATCCAAATCTTTTGCAATAGTTTTTACGTCAGATTGAGTAATATCTGTTAATTCTTGGATAGTTAAACCTTCTCCTTTACTCAGTGATTCTATTATTTTTTCTCTTCGTGTTTTCATTTTAAATACCTCTTCAATAAGAATAATGAATTTAAGCACTTCTATATTCAACAGAGCAAGAAATCTCTCTATTTATGCAGCAATGATTTTTTTTTTTGAATCAGTACGATGATAGAAAGAACTTCTTCATTCCAAGATTTCTTAAACAATTCTTATGTAGATTTATCTCAGTTAATTTGGAGTTCTAATGATGTGGGAATCACTAATTGTACTTGGTATTGCTGCAATTATTCTTTATTTTGTAGTTTATTCATATTATTCGCAAAACATAAAGGGAGAAAAGGATTTTGCTAAAGATGTTTTCTACTACTTGATCCGTCGTTATCCTGATACGAAAGTAACCGATTGGGGGGGATTATCTTCTGATCCAATAATAGATTCACGAAATGCAGGCCCATTTCGCACCCTCGAAGTAAGAGTAACAACTGAAAAACGTAATGGAGTCGTTGATCGTGACTTAATACTACGAGGTATGATTGATGCAAAGAAATACCAAGTTGCGAGAAACGACATATCTAATGTTCTTATTTCTCCAAAAATTGCTTGGAATGACCCCAAAACAAAAGTAACTTTGGGATTACCCGCTTTGGATAAAAAATTAAATGTTAACGCTTACAACCCTGTTTTTGTTCGCGATATGATTGTAAGAACCGATTTAGGTGATTTAATTGAAAAGAATTATGATTTTGAAGCATTTAGCTTACATTGGTATAAAACTGGGGATTTAGCAATCCAAATTCGAATGGAATCCATGAATTCTAGTAGTTTTTTATGTGCCTTTAATATGGCTTTAGCATCAGTAGGAATCCTTATTCAAAAAGGCTATCTCTCTAGACTGAGTAAACTACAAGAGAATGCTGTTACCAAAGAGAAAGTTCTAAAAATTAAAGATTACAACATTATTCAGAACATACCGACTAAGAAAGCTCCCAAACTACCAAAAATTAGCGTAGACACTATAAGACATCAAGAAAAGCTTGAAAATAAACAAAAATTAAGAACTTATTTTGAAGAACCCAATAATAAGGAAATAGGGAAGTCTAGTATTATATTACCAAAAAATGATTTACTAAAAGAAAATCCTCTCAAACCTCTTTTCACTTCAATAAGATATCAAGTAAAAGAAATCAAATATGACAATAATAGAGTAATTATCGAAACATTTTCTACACAAGTACCTCGAGTAATTGTT